>CALWIS010000154.1 GCA_944380795.1 uncultured Clostridia bacterium
CTAAATATTTTCCCAAAATGGTCGATAAAAAAAGAGGAATGAATCACAAATAAAACGACGCATTATAGCCTGTTTTATAGCAGCAACGATGATGGTAAATTGTCTCGCCCTGTGAGCATGATGGAACTTTTTGGTATAAATGATTGGGAGGGTAATCGTATGGCAAATATCACACTGCTGTCTAATGGAGCGCTGCACCCCAATTTATTGAACGGCTCGTTTGTAAAGTATGTCGGCCCCCAAAATCCGGAACAGAATGTGAATCTGGGGCAGACAACCGGAGTGCGGCTGTCGTTGGATCCAACCATGATGGAGCAAAAGGCAAAGGAATTTAGAGAAACATTGCATCGTAATGGCGCAATATCGATTGATGAGATTGCCAATCAGAGTGGGGCTGCAAAGACGGATACCTATGTTCCGTCCGCTTCGGCTACTTCGGGAAAGACCATTATCGACAATCGCGCCGACTGCGGTCTGATCGTGGAAACCATTCAATACGGCGTCACGACGCCCAGTGACGCCAACAAAAGCGCGGCGGCGGGCGGCGCGACCCACGGCTTTTTCTACCACACAACCGACTTTCTCATGGATGCAGCCGAGCGGTACGCCACCTTGGGAGAAAACGAGGAGTTCATGTTCCGCGGAATCAATGATGTGAATTTTGTGCGGGACACGCTGGACTTTTTCACGAATGGAAACTATACCGAAATGGATGTGGCCGCGATGCAGGACCAGATGACGTCCATTGTGGAGGAACTGGCCCAGCAGATCAAGGACGGAAAAACCCCGGACATCGATCAGGTAAAAACCACGCTCACCGTTGAAGACGCGGAGGTTTCCCTCTCCAAGCTGCTGGAGATGCAGCAAGTGGGACGCGAATTGTCCCAGTCCTTTGAGGGGTTCAGCTTCGGATCGTTGCATGAGGGCAACATCCAATCCTTTGCGGAAATGGGAATCTCCAAGGCTATGGCCGACCAATATGGAGAGGGACAAGGTGCGCTGGGGGCTATGTTCTCTGATGCGATGGACAGGCTGTACAAGAAAGGCGTTGCCCAAGTTGAAGAAGCCAACCAGTGGGTCAACCAGTACAATATTGGCGGCGGAAGAACTCCCGCCAACAATGAGGCGGTCAGGGTGGAATTGGAGATTGCCGATTTGTTCTCCAACATGGGGGAAAGCGGCTTTTCGGAGGCTCTCTCCAATATGCGGAACATAGTTTCGCAATATTGCCAAAAGTATGGGCTTGCTACTTCCTACGTAGGGCTGGCGGGAGCTACTGTTGGTGTGGAGGCATTCTATAAAAAAAGAATGGAACTCATACAGTAGCTGAGAACATGATATTTCTTTTCATGCTTTCTGGAGAATCATCCGGAGACGGCGGGGTTTGGTTCTCGCCACCTCTGGCGTTTTCCGTGGGAGCACACAAAAGCACTTTCACACTGCCCCCCAACGGGGGTAACAGTGTGAAAGTGCTTTTTTATACCTCTTGGCTGGCGCGGTATAAAAAGGGGATGCTGTAATTGACACACTTTGGGCAGGACCCTATAATAAAAAACAATCGTTGCTTGCAGCCGGTGCAGAGGAAGGGCTGCTCCAGCAAAAGCAAAGAAATAGACGCGCCGTATCATAAGGGCCTTTCTGAATACCGGCGGCGCCTGAATAAGGAGTGAGGATAAACTATGCGGGAACTCTCAGCCCACGCAATCACGGAAGCAGTGGCCCGGCTGTGTGTCACAGCCAATACCCGCCTGCCTCAGGACGTGAAGGATACCATTGCCGCCGCCCGTCAGGCAGAGCCATGGCCGGTGGCTCAGGACATTCTGGACAAGATCATGGAAAACTACTCCATCGGCGGAGATATCCCCATCTGTCAGGACACCGGCATGGCCTGCGTCTTCCTGGAGGTGGGGCAGGAGGTCCACATCGACGGAGATCTGACCCGCGCGGTAGACGAAGGGGTACGCCGGGGCTATACCGAGGGCTATCTCCGCAAGTCGGTGGTAGCCGATCCCCTGGACCGGGTGAATACCGGAGACAATACCCCTGCTATGCTATACACCGATCTGGTGCCTGGGGACCGGGTGAAGATCACCGTGGCGCCCAAGGGCTTCGGCAGCGAGAACATGAGCCGTATCGCCATGCTCAAGCCCTCCGATGGCCTGGAGGGGGTCAAAGCCTTTATCCTGGACACAGTGGAGCAGGCTGGGCCCAACCCCTGCCCTCCCATTGTGGTGGGTGTGGGCATTGGCGGCACCTTTGACAAGTGCGCCCTGCTGGCCAAGCGGGCCCTGCTGCGGAAGATGGGCTCTCACCACCCCAAGCCTTTCTATGCCGCTTTGGAGGAGGAGCTGCTGGAGAAAATCAATGCTTTAGGCATCGGCCCCCAGGGCTTTGGTGGAAAAACCACTGCCCTGGCCGTCCACATTGAGACACTGCCCACCCATATCGCCGGTCTGCCCTGCGCGGTAAATATCAACTGCCATGTGGCCCGGCACGTCAGCGAGGTGCTTTGATATGGCCAGATACATTACCGCCCCCCTTACAGAGGAGGTGGCCCGCTCTCTGCGAGCGGGAGAGAGCGTCTATCTTTCCGGCACGGTCTACACCGCCCGGGATGCCGCCCACAAGCGGCTGTGTGCGCTGGTGGCGGAGGGAAAGCCGCTTCCTTTCCCCATTGAGGGCTCTGTTATCTACTATGTGGGCCCCTCTCCTGCCAGGCCCGGACAACCCATCGGCGCCGCCGGTCCCACCACCAGTTACCGGATGGATGCCTATGCCCCCACCCTCCTGCGGCTGGGAGAGTTAGGCATGATCGGCAAGGGCAAGCGGAGCCCGGAGGTCATCGAGGCTATGAAGGAAACCGGCGCGGTCTACTTTGGAGCCATCGGCGGGGCGGGCGCCCTGCTGGCCAAGTGTGTTAAATCTGCCCGATTGGTGTGCTATGAGGACTTGGGCGCCGAGGCCATTCGGGTATTGCAGGTAGAAAATTTACCCCTCACCGTGGTCATTGACAGTTTGGGAAATAATCTTTATGAAACGGGACGGGCAAACTACCTGCGCCAGCATGTGGGAGAATGAGCTTTGCTGTGAGTGGTTAAACAAAGCACGACGGGATTAAGCCCCTAGTTTTATTATTCTTAAACCTTTGCAATAGCCCTGAAAAAGCTGTATGGTAAAACTATGCGAAGAGTCAAACTTGTGCTATGATAAGAGTGCAAGTCTGGCTCTTCTTTTTTAAATGGGCCATTCCCATTATAGGTGTTACGCTGAACACCTGCACCCATTTGGGATATGACAACGCAAAAGGGGAAGCAAAAAGGGTTGCAAATAGTGAGTAGCAAAACGCATGTCTACCCCTCAATTTAAGACTTCTTGTACTACTTTTGAGGGAAAAGATATAC
>CALWIS010000155.1 GCA_944380795.1 uncultured Clostridia bacterium
GTTGTTGAGAAAAGTTATATAGACAGCACAATAAAGTTGCGAATATCCATACTAAGTTGTGCGGTTGGTGCATGAAAATTTTCCGCTACCCTGCAGAAAATAAATAGGCGACGGGATCGAAAAAGGAGAATATTGATGAAGTTTGTTATTGAACATCTGTCAAAGCATTTTGAGAAGAAAGAAGTTCTTCGAGATATCGATTTTACCTTTGAGGAAGGAAAAATATATGGCCTTTTAGGCAGAAACGGTGCCGGTAAAACCACGCTTTTCAATTGCCTGAACCGGGATCTCATAGCCGATGCAGGCAGCTTTTACCTAGAGGAGAACGGAACGCGCAGGAATGTAAAAGCGGAGGATATCGGCTATGTGTTATCTACCCCCACAGTCCCGGAATTTCTGACCGGTCGTGAGTTTTTGAAATTCTTTATGGATATCAACGAGACCTCTGTGAAAGATCCAAAACCACTGGATCTCTATTTTGATTACATGAGTATTGATCCAGAGGACAGGGACAAGTTGCTCAAAGATTATTCTCATGGTATGAAAAACAAAATGCAGATGCTCATCAATATCATTGCGCATCCCAATATTCTGCTGTTGGATGAACCGCTGACCTCTTTGGATGTAGTTGTGGCAGAAGAGATGAAGCAGCTGCTTCGCTCCTTAAAGGAGGGGAGGATTACAATTTTCTCCACACACATCATGGACTTGGCACTGGATTTATGTGATGAAATTGTATTGCTGAGCCATGGAGAGTTGGAAGTTGTGGAGAAATCCAATCTGGATAATCACGAATTCAAGGAAAAGATTATAGCAGCGCTGCGGGAGGAAGACCATGCTTAAAACATTACGGATTTCTTTCGCTCTGCGAAATACATACCGTGTTAACGGTATTTTATATTCCCTGAAACAGATCCCTCTGTTAAAAAAGGTTCTGCCGCAAACGCTGTATAAGGTGAAGGGTCTTAAAATTTTTGCTAATGTGCTTTCTGTAATTTGGGAAGTAGTATCCATTTTCATCGGCAAATTTCTATATTTCGTCACTATGATCTACGGCATTGGAATGCTGTATGAAAAAACGCCGGCAGACCAGACTTATTTGCACATTCTTTTGCTTCTAACGTTTATCGGGGCATGGATGAACACCAATCTTTTTAATCCCACCAGAGACAAGTATTACGCTATGATTCTTATGCGGATGAACGCCAGAGAATATACGCTGGTCAACTACATTTACGCGATTCTAAAGGTAATTGTAGGGTTCCTGCCGTTTTCCATCTGGTTTGGGCTGGACAGAGGAATCCCCTTGTGGTTCTGTATCCTGTTTCCTTTTTCTGTTGTGGGAATGAAAATGGCGGTGGCTGCGTCTTCTTTATGGGACTATGAAAAGCGTGGATTGGTATACAATGAAAACAAGCTGCGCAAATACCTCTGGGTAATGGTCGGCTTGCTTCTTGCAGCCGCCTATGGTTTACCAGCAATAGGAATTGTTTTCCCGTCAATGATTTCCATTATTTTGTTTCTCGCCTTTATTCCGGCAGGATGTGTGGGACTGTGGAAGATCCTGAAATTTCAGGGATACAGAGAGATCAATCAGCAGCTTCTGGCACAGCTTAACAACCAGATGGATAGTACTAATCAAGCGGTAAAAAAATCTACGGAAAAATCAATTTCAACGGATATTTCCATTACCAGTCACCGTAAGGGTTTTGAGTATCTGAATGAGCTGTTTATCAAGCGGCATCAGAAGATTCTCTGGAAAGCCACACACAAGATCACCTTTGTTTGTGCAATGCTTGTTTGCATCGGCCTTTTAGCTTTATACTTGGTTCCAGAATCTAAAGAAAAGGTGAATAATCTTATTTTAAATTGGCTGCCGTATTTTACATTTATCATGTATGCCATCAACCGAGGAACCGGATTTACCAGAGCGTTGTTTATGAACTGCGATCACAGCCTTTTGACCTATTCATTTTATAAGCAACCCGGATTTATTCTGAAACTGTTCCGGATTCGGCTCAGAGAGATTATGAAGATCAATGTGGTTCCCGCTTTTGTTATTGGCATAGGCCTGCCCTTGCTTCTGTATGCTTCCGGTGGAACAGACAATCCACTGAACTATATTGTTTTATTTGTTTCCATTCTCAGTATGAGCCTGTTTTTTTCCATCCATTATCTGACAGTTTATTATCTGCTCCAGCCATACAATGCTGGGAGCGAAATGAAAAGCGGGACCTACCAGATTGTCATGTCGATAACCTATTTTGTATGCTTTATTATGATGCAGGTAAAAATGCCAATATTGGTGTTTGGTATTGCTTGTATTGTGTTCTGCATAGCATATTCTATTTTAGCGTGCATCCTTGTTTATCGGTTTGCACCAAAAACTTTCCGCCTGCGCACATAAGAATTAAAAACAACAGTATTACTATAGAGCTTTGCTCCAAACGTAAGTGAGGGAAATATGATTGAAATTAAAGGAAAATACAACGAAGCAAAGATCTTCACCGATGTGGTAGACAGCGCCTCTATTGCACAAGTACAAGAACTGTGCAATCAGGAATTTACAACAGGAAGCCGTATCCGGCTGATGCCGGATATTCACGCTGGTAAAGGCTGTACCATCGGTACAACTATGACCATCTCTGATAAGGTAGTACCTAACTTGGTAGGCGTAGACATCGGATGCGGTATGGAGACCATTCGTATCCGAGAGTCTCATATTGAACTTCAAAAGCTAGACAAACTGATCTATGAAAAGATTCCCTCTGGTTTTTCCATCCGGGACAAATCCCACCGATACCTGAATCAGATCGATCTGAGCGGGTTGTGCTGCGCCCGCCATGTGGATTTGCTTCGGGCAGAAAAGAGCATCGGAACCTTGGGCGGAGGCAACCACTTGATTGAGGCGGATAAAGATGAGGAAGGCAATATTTACATTGTTGTTCACTCCGGCAGTCGCCATCTGGGCGTGGAAGTAGCCAGCTACTACCAGGGAGCAGGCTATAAAGTGTTGAACAGAACCGATGATGCCACGCTTGAAGCACTTATCGCACAAATGAAAGCGGAAGGCCGGGCAAAGGAAATTCAAAAAGAATTAAAGAGGCTTAAAAATGTGAAACAGACCAATATTCCCAAAGCACTGGCTTATGTGTCCGGGGAACTGTTTGAGCAGTATATCCATGACATGAAGATTGTCCAGCACTTTGCCATGCTCAACCGGCAGGCTATGATGGACGAGATCGTGAAAGGTATGAAACTTCATGTAGAGGAGCAGTTCACCACTATCCACAACTATATTGATACTGACAGTATGATCCTGCGAAAAGGTGCTGTGTCCGCCAAGGCCGGAGAGCAGCTGCTCATCCCTATCAATATGAGAGACGGCAGTCTCATTTGTGTCGGCAAAGGGAATGAGGATTGGAACTGCTCTGCACCTCATGGAGCCGGCCGCCTCATGAGTCGGGCGGATGCCAAACAGTCTTTCACGGTGTCTGAGTTTAAAAAGCAGATGGCTGAAGTCTATACCACCTCGGTAAGCAAAGCCACTTTGGATGAGTGCCCCATGGCTTACAAGGGAATGCAGGACATTCTGGATAACATCGGCCCAACGGCAGATGTGATAAAAATCATACATCCCATTTATAATTTCAAAGCCGGGGATGAGGATTAACGCCCCTATACAATGGGAGTGAGAGGTGAATTTTATGATAGAAAAGCAGATGTTGGAGCTGCTTGATAAGCTGGAGGAAATCAATTTCGAAGAGTTCGATATAGACGATTTCTTGGATCAAAGAGACAGTGATCCCTTTGACAGTGAATGGGTCAGAGTTTATCAAGCTATTGAAGAACTGAAAAAGGATAAAGCTGTTGATGATACCAGAGAAATAGCGAAGAAAGCATATATCACAGTTTACGAAAAATCGGAGGATGATGAGTTGGCAGGATACATCTCCGATGATTTTGGCCTGATTGCAGACAGCAAACTGCTGGGTTACTCGGACGAATGGCTGGACAAGCTGATTTCCTGCTATAAAAATGCAAAGATACCTTGCGGAAGGTTGTAAAAGAGGTATCCGTGTAAAGCAGGATATTTACGCTTGCGAGAGATCAGGAACTGGAGTTTAAATCTAAGTTGTTTCCTGATAAAAACAAGGGGAAATTATGAGCGATAAAGTCTTTCAACAAAACTTAAAAGATGAAAAAGATCCCCGTCCCGGTGGTCCTTTATTACACTTACGTTAATAGAGTTAACAGATTCCGTTAAAGATGCAAGAATCTTTGCGGTTATTATTCTAAATTTGGGGATAGGAACTTGTAAATTCCCTTTTTCTGTGGGATACTGATTGTTGACAAAAGATGTGGTGGGTAGTACAATAAACTCACAAACATTTGTTCCGAATCGTTATTGGAAGTTTATAATCACGGAGGGGCAAGCACAAATGGAAGAACAAGCGAAAGATCGGTTTCAGCTGGTATCCCCTTATCAACCGACCGGTGACCAGCCGGAAGCTATTACCCAACTGGTAAAGGGTTTGAACCGGGGGGATAGGGAGCAAACGCTGCTGGGTGTTACCGGTTCTGGTAAAACCTTTACCATGGCCAATATTATCGCTCAGGTAAACCGTCCCACGCTGGTGCTGGCCCACAATAAAACGCTGGCAGCCCAGCTCTGCTCGGAGTTCCGGGAGTTTTTCCCCCATAATGCGGTGGAATATTTTGTTTCTTATTATGATTACTACCAGCCGGAGGCCTATATTGCCACCACCGATACGTATATCGAGAAGGATTCCGCCATTAACGACGAAATTGACAAACTGCGCCATTCCGCCACCTCAGCCCTTTCTGAGCGGCGGGATGTGATTATCGTGGCCAGTGTGTCCTGCATTTACAGTTTGGGCGACCCTATCGATTACCGCACCATGGTGATCTCTCTGCGCCCCGGCATGGAAAAGAGCCGGGACGACCTGCTGCGGAAGCTGGTGGAAATTCAGTACGAGCGAAACGACATCAACTTTACCCGAAATAAATTCCGCGTCCGTGGGGATGTGGTGGAAATTTTCCCCGCCCAGTCCAACGATACCGTGATCCGGGTGGAGTTTTTCGGGGATGAAATCGACCGCATTACCGAAATCAATCCTCTTACCGGGGAGTTTAAAGCGGAGCTGAAACACGTGGCCATCTACCCGGCTTCCCACTATATCGTTCCCCGGGAGAAAATGGTGCAGGCCGTCAAAGAGATAGAAGCCGAAATGGTGGAGCGGGTAAAATACTTTAAGGAGCACGATAAACTCATCGAAGCCCAGCGTATCGAGCAGCGCACCCAGTACGATATGGAGATGCTCATGGAGATCGGCTTCTGTAAGGGCATCGAGAACTATTCCCGCATTATGTCCGGTAGAAAGCCCGGCAGCGCGCCCTTTACCTTGATTGACTATTTCCCCGATGACTTTTTGCTCATGGTGGATGAATCCCATGTCACGCTGCCTCAGGTGCGCTCTATGTATGCTGGGGATAAAGCGCGAAAAGAAGCTTTGATCGAGTACGGCTTCCGGCTGCCTTCTGCCTACGATAACCGGCCGCTAAATTTTGAGGAGTTCTACAATCACATCAACCAAGTGATTTTTGTCAGCGCCACGCCCGGTGATTTGGAGCTGGAAAAATCCACGCAGGTGGTGGAACAGGTCATCCGTCCCACCGGTCTGTTAGATCCGGAAATCATTGTTAAGCCCACCGAAGGCCAGATC
>CALWIS010000156.1 GCA_944380795.1 uncultured Clostridia bacterium
AGGGTAAAACCATCCACCTCTTTATGATGGAGATATACGTTCTGTACCAGCCCATAACCAAAATACAAACATGCAGCCGAAGAACCGCCGGCACTGAAAAATGGAAGCGTTACCCCCATAACCGGCAAAACAGCCAAGCACATACCAATATTAAAAATGGCCTGAGAAGCGATCATGCCGAAAAAGCCCATACAGATATAGGTCCCCAGTGGGTCGCGGGACACTCTGGCGTTGTGGACTGTGCGCAGCAGCAGGAGCACCAACAAGGCGATTATCAGGACACATCCCACAAATCCAAGTTCCTCCCCTGCTACAGAGAAGATAAAGTCGCTTTGCTGGAAGGTGACCCGGTTGCTCTCCACCCGAGGGCCTTCAAATAATCCACGGCCCCAAAACTGGCCCGAACCAATGGAGAGTCGGCCCTGGTACTGCTGATAACCGTCTCCACGGGCCACAATGGGATCATCCAGATTGTAAACGGCGGTAAAGCGCTTTTTCTGGTATTCCTCCAGAAAATACTTCCACGCCAGAGGGGCAGCCACCAACAGCGCTCCAAAAAGCCCGGCAAAATACCGAAGCTGCACCCCTGCCACAAAGGACATAGCCAAAAACATACAGAAAAAGATCACAGCCGCACCGGTATCTCCCTGGAGCACGCACAACCCCATGGGGATTAAAGCATGAACTCCCAACAGGGCCACATGCAGGAATTTTTTCATCAGTTCCCGCTCTTTCAACAGGGTAAGGTGCTTGGCAAAGGTAATCATAAAGGCAATTTTCACCAATTCAGAGCTCTGAAAGGTGGTAAAGCCCAGATTGATCCAAGCTTTGGCGTTTACGCCATCCTCGTTTTGTATACTGATACCGAACAGCATGGTGTACACCATGAGAAATATACTAAAGCCTGCTATCAAATACCAAAAGCTGGAAATTGCGCTATAATCGATCAGGGTTAGTATCCACGCTCCCACCAGTCCCAGCACCACTGCCATCAGCTGTGTTTTGAAATAGTTGGTGTCGGAAGCCCGGGAAACACTCTTCAGCAGCAGCAAGCTGTAAGTCGATATTACAAGGATCAGCAAGAACAGGAGCTTGTCCATATCTTTGATGTACTGCCAGATCCGTCCAAAAAATCTCGTCAAAATTTTCTCTCCTTCCTGGAAAGCGGTTTGGGTAAACTTCCTTATGGGCATACTGTTTGTATTATACCACATCCCTCTGTCTCGGGCAAACAAAAAAGCGGCCTTCTTCTTGCAGCAAAAAAAATTAACAAACCTGCCACATTCCCTTTTTCTCTTGTTTTTGCAGTTTTTTCAAAAGTTCCCCCCTTTTTCCTGGGGAAAGAATTGATAAATTCCGCCAATTTGGTATAATAATAGAATCTCATATATGATAGAGAGGGAAAACACATGGAAAACAAAATGGTCCGCACTCGTTTTGCACCCAGCCCCACTGGCTTTATGCACGTGGGAAACCTGCGTACTGCCCTGTTTGAATATCTCATTGCCAAATCCCAGCACGGGCAGTTTGTATTGCGTATTGAAGATACCGACCAGGAACGGCTGGTGGAAGGCGCAGTGGATGTGATCTACAACACCTTGAAGCAGGTAGGGCTTCAGCATGACGAAGGCCCCGACCTGGGCGGAGAATACGGCCCCTATGTCCAGAGCCAACGCAAGGACCTCTACAAGCCCTATGCGGAACAGCTGGTACGGGAAGGCAAGGCCTATTACTGCTTCTGCTCCAAAGAACGGCTGGATTCCCTCCATGATGAACAGGGGATCGGCGGCTATGACCGTCACTGCCGCGACCTGCCCGCCGAAGAGGTCCAGCGTTTGCTGGATGCCGGTACCCCCTATGTTATCCGGCAAAAAATGCCCATTGAAGGCGCTACCACCTTCCACGACGCCGTTTTTGGTGACATTACCATTGAAAATAAGGAACTGGAAGACCAGATCCTTTTGAAATCCGATGGCTACCCCACCTATAACTTCGCAAACGTCATTGACGACCATCTGATGCACATCACCCATGTGGTGCGCGGATGCGAGTATCTGACCTCCACCCCAAAATACAACCTGCTGTATGAGGCTTTTGGCTGGGAACTCCCCACCTATGTCCACCTGCCCCTGATTATGGGCAAGAACGAGGACGGCTCTGTCAGCAAGCTTTCTAAGCGCCACGGCTCCACCAGCTTTGCAGGTCTGGTAGAGGAAGGCTATCTGCCGGAGACCATTGTCAACTACATCGCCCTGCTGGGCTGGTGCCCCAAAGATAACCGGGAGATCTTCTCTCTGGCGGAGTTGGCCGAGAACTTCTCCATCGACGGCATCAGCAAGGCGCCGTCTGTATTCGACTATGAAAAGCTGGCTTGGTTCAACGGCGAATATCTGCGGGCCAAGACTCCCGAGGAATTCACTGCCCTGGCAATGCCCTACTACCAGCAGGTATTCGGCGATACTCAGGTGGATTGGGCGGTGCTTACCTCTATTTTACAGCCCCGCGTGGTGCGCCTGACGGATATCCCCAGCATGATCGGCTTTTTGAAAGAGCTGCCGGAGTATGACAAGGATCTGTTCATCAACAAGAAGAGCAAAGCCAACCTGGAAAACGCTCCGGTGATGCTGAAAGCCGCCATCGAAGCCCTCACCGCCCTGCCGGACTGGAACGTAACTGCCATTCACGACTGTCTCATCGGCCTTGCCCAGCAGCTGGAAGTGAAAAACGGCACCTTGCTGTGGCCGGTTCGCATTGCTGCTGCTGGCATGCAGGTGACCCCCGGCGGCGCTATGGAGATCTTGGCCATTCTGGGCAAAGAGGAATCCCTGCGGCGGCTGGAGCTGGGTCTTGCCAAGCTGTAAGAAATGTTTGTTACAGCGCGGTTCCATTTCCGATGACATTACCTGTATCGTTGTAGGGGCGCGCATTGCGCGTCTAATCCACCCGATGATGTTTTCGCATCATCAGTAGGGGCGCACCTGTGTGTGCGCCCACCAATTCTGATTTCCCTCTGGGAAATCAGGGGAAGGCTATATCAGGAACGAGGTAGAAAAACTTTTTTCTTGCAAAAAGTTTTTCTCTTTGAAATCTTTCACTGAAAGATTTCAAATTCACTTTTCAAAAATGCGCCCTGCGGGATAAGGATTCCGCTCTCTGCGGAGAGCGGCCGGGGACTCTGTCCCCTGGACCCCTGCGATTTTTTGAAAAAAATCGAGTAAAACTTTTATAGTCGCGGGCAAACATAGTGAAATTTTTGAGCCATTTCCCCGCGCACTATGTTTTATGATAAATTTCCGGAAAGGATGGAAAATATGAGCAAAGAAAAGAAAGAAGGCATGGAGAAAGTCGTTTCTTCCAACTTTATCGACGACTTTATTATAGAAGATCTGGCCGAAGGCGGCCGCTGTGAAGGGATGCAGGTGCACACCCGTTTCCCACCCGAGCCCAACGGTTATCTGCACATTGGCCACGCCAAGGCTATTTACATTGATTTTGGTACGGCGGAACGCTTTAAGGGCATCTGCAACCTGCGCATGGACGACACCAACCCCACCAAGGAAGACACTGAGTATGTGGATGCCATCAAGGAGGACATCCACTGGCTGGGCTACGACTGGGACGACCGTTTCTATTATGCTTCCGATTATTTCGAGCAGATGTATGACGCGGCTGTCAGCCTGATTAAAAAGGGCCTCGCCTATGTGTGCGAGCTGACCCCCGATCAGATGCGGGAAAACCGCGGCGACCTGACCACTCCTGCTGTCAGCCCGTACCGTGACCGGCCGGTAGAAGAGAGCCTCGACCTGTTCGCCCGGATGCGTGCCGGTGAGTTTGAGGACGGCAAAATGACCCTCCGTGCCAAGATTGATTTGGCTTCCGGCAACTTCAATATGAGAGATCCGGTCATCTATCGCATTAACCATATGTCCCACCACCGCACCGGCGACAAATGGTGCATTTACCCCATGTATGACTTTGCCCATCCCATTGAGGATGCGTTGGAGCACATCACTCATTCCCTGTGCTCTCTGGAATTTGAGGACCACCGTCCCCTGTATGACTGGGTAATCGCTAATGTTGACCTTCCCTCTAAGCCCCGCCAGATCGAATTTGCACGGCTGGGCATCAACAACACCGTCATGAGCAAGCGCAAGCTCCGCGCACTGGTGGAAGGCGGTTATGTCAGCGGCTGGGACGACCCCCGTATGCCAACCCTGTGCGGCCTGCGCCGCCGGGGCTATACCCCCGCTTCCATCCGCAATTTCAGCGAGCGCAACGGTGTTTCCAAGGTGAACAGCACCGTGGAATACAGCTTTTTGGAGCACTGCCTGCGGGAAGATCTGAATATCAACGCTCAGCGCGTGATGGGTGTTCTGCGCCCCCTCAAGCTGATCATCACCAACTATCCCGAAGGTAAGAGTGAGACCTTTGAGGTGGAGAACAACCCCAACCGCCCCGAAGACGGCAACCGCACCGTTACCTTCTCCCGGGAGCTGTGGATTGAGGCCGACGACTTTATGGAAGAACCGGTCAAGGGCTATTTCCGCCTGTTCCCCGGCAATGAAGTGCGCCTCAAGACCACCTATATCGTCCGCTGCACCGGCTGTGAAAAGGACGAAAACGGCAATGTCACCGCCGTTTACGCGGAATATGACCCCGAATCCCGCGGCGGCAACCCGGCAGACGGCCGGAAGATCAAGGGCACCATTCACTGGGTCAACGCTGCCGACGCTCTGGACGCGGAGATCCGTTTGTATGATAACCTGTTCACCGTGCCGGACCCGGATGCCGGAGACTTTTTGGAGGTATTGAACCCCGATTCCCTGCAAGTGCTGGAAAACGCTAAGGTAGAGCCTTCTCTGGCTTCCGCCAAACCCGGAGATTCCTTCCAGTTTATGCGTCAGGGTTACTTCTGCGTGGACAATAAGGACAGCACGCCGGAGCATCTGGTGTTTAACCGCTCCGTATCTTTGAAGGATAGCTTCAAGCCTAAAAAGAAATAAAATCTTTCGGTATAAAGGCAACCCCGCCCGCCCCTGTGATACAAGCAGAGACAGGCGGGGGTTTGTTATTCAGAAAAAGAAGGCCGCTGCAGAGCCAACACTCCGCAGCGGCCTTCTATGCTGCTAAAATATTACTTCTGATCGAAGAAAGCCTTAAAGGCTCTGTACGCCATATAGACATCCAGCTTAGCCACCACTTCAAAGGGGGCGTGCATGGAGAGCACCGGAACGCCTACGTCCACAACGTCCACGTTCAGGTTGGCGATATACTGTGCAACGGTTCCGCCGCCGCCCAGATCCACACGGCCCAGTTCGCCGGTCTGCCACAACACGCCTGCGTCCTCCAGCAGATCGCGCACCTGTCCCATGAACTCTGCGGAGGCATCGGAGGTGCCGCCCTTGCCGCGGGAACCGGTATATTTGATAACGCCCACGCCCTTATTCAGGTAGCAGGAGTTATTTGCCTCGTAGGCAGAAGCATAGGTGGGGTCATAAGCGGCCGCCACGTCTGCGGAAAGGCAGGTGGAATGGGACAGCACATCGTGGCCATCTACGCCGTCCTGCTTGGCCAGAGCGTGGACAAAATACCGCAGGTAGGAGGAATTCAGGCCGGTGTTGCCGTCGCTGCCGGTCTCTTCTTTATCGGTGAGCACGGTGATAACCGTCTGCTCCGGCACCTCGCAGCAGTTGAGGGCAGCCTGCAAGGCGGGATAAGCGCACACGCGGTCGTCGTGGCCGTAAGCGCCGATCATGCTCCGATCCAGGCCGATATCCACAGCCTTATGGGCGGGCACAAATTCGATTTCCGCGGTGATGAGATCCTGCTCTACAATGCCGTACTTCTCATGGAGAAGCTTCATCACATTGAGCTTAAACAGGTTCTCTCCCTTCTCAGAACGGATGGGACGGCTGCCGAACAGGATGTTCAGGTCCTCGCCCTCAATGGCCTTGCCCAGGGTCTTGGTGGACTGCTCCTGGGACAGGTGGGGCAGCAGGTCGGTGATGCAGAACTGGGGATCGCCCGGCTCCTCACCGATGCAGACGTCGATCTTCTCGCCGTCCCGACGGATAATGCGGCCATGCATGGCCAAAGGAGTGGCCACCCACTGATACTTCTTGATACCGCCATAATAATGGGTCTTGAGCATAGCGAAGTCGCTGCTCTCATACAGGGGAACCGGCTTTAAGTCAATGCGGGGGCAGTCGATATGGGCAGCGGCAATACGCACGCCCTCCCGGCTTCCCTTTTCGCCGATGACAGCCAGCATCACAGACTTGCCGCGGTTGTTCACGTACACCTTGTCGCCGGGCTTATAGGAAGCCTTGGCGTCATAGGGGACAAAGCCCTTTTCCTCTGCCAGCCGAATGGCTTCGGTGGTTGCTTCCCGCTCGGTCTTGCCGTTGTCCAGGAACTTTTTGTAATCCTCGCAGAACGCGTCCGCTTTGGCGATCTCCTCGTCTTCCACGCGGAAAAAGCCGTTTTTCTTGTTCAGCAGCAGCTCTTTTGCCAGAGCCTCTGCATCAATGGTTTTGTTTTCCATTGGTTTGTACCTCCTTGCAATCAATCAATCTATAATAAATATATTTGTATGTGTTATTTCTCCTTTTCGAGAGCTCCCCATATGGCAACTACCAGCCCGATGATCGCCACAAAAATAAAAATATAAAAGGCAGGCATCAGACCATACTGGGTTAAATTCCAAAAGGAGGAAAGCTCGTCATTGATGGTCCAATCATTTGCCATAGAACCTGACAAGAGAAGTGCCGTTGAAACCAGACCGGCTAAAAACATCAGAGAGCCCATTATTACCTTTTTCATATGATACCCCTTTCCTTTTCAAGATTACTGCCCAAGCCTCTCACCATACAAAGCACGATATGTTTCCCGATTATCTGTTACCCGTTTTAAATACTCCCGGGTCTCTCCAAAGGGAATCTCTTTCAACGTTATCCCATCGGAGGAATACTCCGGATCTTCCAGCCAGGAAGTTACATTTCCCATGCCGGCATTATAGGCACAGATAGCCGTGGATTCATTCCCATAATGGGAAATGAGCAGGGAAAGCAGCTCGCACCCGAACTGAATGTTTACCTCAGGGTTAAATAAATCCTCTGCTGTCAGCGATTCGCTGTCCGGGATCATGGTCTGCACCCACGCAAAGGTATCCGGCGTCATCTGCATCAGCCCCCGGGCATCTGCCCGGGAAACCGCATTGGGGTCAAAGCCGCTCTCTGCCCGGATAATCCCATACACCAAAGCGGGGTCCAAGTCGTTTTTCTCCGACTGTTCCATTACGGTTTCATAATACGAAAGCGGGTAAAACTCCTGCATCAGCGCATCTTTAGCCCAATACAGCGCCACCGCAGCCACTGCCACCAACAGCACCAGGCACAGAAGCACCTTGCCTTTTTTTCCTTTACGCCTTTCCGGCGTCATATGCTTTGCTTGTTTCAAATGGGTTCCTCCGATAATGCAGTGAGATAGGCTTGCAGCTCCCGCCGCAGGGTCTCCTCATCCAGCCTGCCGGAAATCACCTTTCCGGCCCGCTCTTCATACCAGCTTTCTGGATGCTGGGCCGCCATTCTGGCCCGGGCCAGTTCTTCGGAAATATTGTCCCGCTTCATAATGCGCTGTAAACGCTTCTCAAACGGCACTGTTACCGCCAAAATAGTGTTACACAGGGCGTCCACCCCAGCTTCAAACAACAGGGGCGCATCGATGACCACAAACTGTTTGCCGCTGTCCAGGGCGGCCTGCACCTGGTCTTTTGTTTCCTTCATAATCCACGGGTGGGTAAGGGCATTGAGCCTTTGTGTTTTCTCGGGAGAAGCAAAGGCCCTCGCTGCCAAGAGCTTACGGTTCAGCACATTGTTTTCCAGAATGTCCTCCCCGAACTCTTGGGCCAACGATTCCAGACAGGGTTTGCAAACGGTAGTCACCTGCCGGGCAATTTGGTCCCAATCCACCACGGCACAGCCCAAAGCGGCCAATTCTCTAGCCACACTGGATTTTCCCGCGCCGGTGGGGCCGGTAAGTCCGATGACGATTCCTTTAGTCAACATGCAGCACCTCGAATCCTGCCGCCCGAATCAGGCGATTATATACAGCAAGCCCTACGCCTTTGGGCTCTGGGCACCGGGCATATACCGTGTTGGCTCCCAATTCATCCAGCTTTCGAAGAGCTTCAAAAATTTCCCGGGCCTGCTCCTGATAGTCCTCTTCCCCGCCATAGCACACTGCCGGAACCTCCAGCGCCTTTTCTTCCCCGTTATAACACATGGCCGCAACGCCATCGCCTTTATGGGCATTCACATAGGCGCAGTAGGATTCATAGGGGCCATCGATAATGATTACGTTGGCTTTTGGGGCGTAATGCTTGTATTTCATGCCCGGAGAGGCGGGATGCTCCCCTTCTTTCAAGGGGTTGAGAACCGCGTCGTCCATTTCCACCTCACCCAACACCTGGCGAAGCTGCTCCAAAGTAATGCCGCCGGGACGCAAAAGCCGGGGCGGCTCACAGGCCAGGGAGACCACCGTGGATTCCACCCCCACCTGACAGGGGCCGCCGTCCACTACTGCTTCAATGCGGCCGTCCATATCCTCTAACATAGTGTGGGCGGTGGTGGGGCTGGGCTTTCCGGAAAGGTTCCCGGAAGGGGCAGCCAAGGGCGTGCCTGCTGCATCGATAACTGCACGGGCTGCCGGATGAGCAGGGAACCGCACTGCCACTGTCTCCAGCCCTGCGCTCACCTCCTGAGGGATACAATCTGCCTTGGGCAGGATGATCGTCAGCGGGCCGGGCCAATAGGCCTCCGCTAATTTTTGAGCGTTTTCGGGGATGTCCCGCACCAACTTTTTCCACTGGTCAATGTGTGAAATATGGACAATCAGGGGATTATCCATAGGGCGGCCCTTGGCTTTGAAAATTTTGGCTACCGCTTCCCCGTTGAGGGCGTCAGCAGCCAGGCCGTACACGGTTTCGGTGGGGATCCCCACCAGACCGCCCTGCCGTAGGATCTCCCCGGCCCGGGCAATATCGGCGGAACAATCCGCCTGTAATCGAATGGTTTTCATAAACGGCAACTTCCTCTATGATTTCCAGCAACTATTCTTCTTCAGTACTCTCCCGCAGCTGTTCCGCCCGGTCAGCGGTAATCAGCGGGTCGATGACCTGATCCAGATCCCCATTAAGGAGATCCTCCAGCCGGTACAGGGTAAGCCCTATCCGGTGGTCGGTCATGCGCCCCTGCGGGTAGTTATAGGTACGGATACGCTCGGAGCGGTCACCGGTGCCCACCTGGCTTTTGCGCTGGGCGGCAACCTCTGCGTCCTGCTTTTGCTGCTCCTGTTCATACAGCCGGGAGCGCAGAACTTTCATGGCTTTATCCTTGTTCTTATACTGGCTCCGCTCGTCCTGACACTCCACCACCATACCGGTAGGCAGGTGGGTAATGCGGATAGCAGAGGAGGTCTTGTTGATGTGCTGGCCACCTGCGCCGCTGGAACGGAAGGTATCGATCTGCAAATCCTTGGGATTGATCTCGATCTCCACATCGTCCACCTCCGGCAGTACCGCCACCGTGGCGGTGCTGGTGTGGATACGTCCCTGGGTTTCGGTTTCCGGCACCCGCTGCACCCGGTGGACGCCGCTCTCATACTTGAGCCGGGAGTAGGCCCCC
>CALWIS010000157.1 GCA_944380795.1 uncultured Clostridia bacterium
ACGTCTGAAAGCATACCACATTTTTTGTCTGATTGCATCATGGGCAATCCGTTATTTTTCTCTTTTTTTAAAAAAGAATAAAACAGGTATAACCGCATGAGTTCATGTGCCGGGAAACACAGAAATCCGCCGGATATACCTGTCATTCAACATATTATATGATTTTCTGGTTCTATTTTACAGTAACCGAAAAAAACGGCTTAATACTCTAACATAATCAACCAGAAACGTATTACCTACGGATTCATAGGTCTCTCTTTCACCGATTCATAGGACTCGTATTCCCGGCTCCGTGCTGAGCAGGATGCCTTGATTGGCTTATCCATGAAGTTGTAACCTATCGGGAGCTGGTTGTTGACAGGTCCGTCTAGTAACTCATACAATTGCAATCCATGGACCGAAAGTTCAATGATCCTATACCCCATACATTTGCCGTCAAAGCAGCCACGCAGATGAGACATCTAATTTTCCATAAAGGCGCAAAAAAGCAGAGCATTATCCGCCTAAAGCAATCTTTCGCCAGTCTCAGCATCGAAAACTGCCGTGGTAAAAGGAGGCAATACACATGAAACTACTTTCCCATTTTTCAAGACAATCTTTCTCTCGCCCCCGGAAGGCACGTTAATTGCTACCAGGACAGTTCCAGCTAAAACTGGATCTCCAGAATCACAGTAACAATGTACTCCTGCTGATTGAAATATTTTTCTTGCAATAGACACCGTTATCTTGGGCAATGAAAAATACCACTGGTTCCCCTTCCTTGCAGCTGCACAGGCACCACTTTTCTCATAATAGGCTAAAGGTTCTGCCTCCACGTCATCTATTGCAAACATAGGGTCGAATTGTTTTGGAGCCATTTCAACTCGATTGGCTGAAAAGTGTTTTGTTGTGCAATAGACGCTCTCTGACTCAATACGCTTTACATTCATTCCAGTAACAGCAGCAATATGTTCTTCGTCCAGAGTCTTTCCATCGGAGAATGCCGGGGCGTAAAACCAAATTACTTGTTTTCCTTTCACTCTTTGTCGAATCATTTGCTGCTGTGCCGGTGTCAAAAGGAAGGCATTTGGGAAAATAATGCACCGATAGCGTTCCATTTCAGCTATCTCCAGTTCTCTCAGATAGATGCAGTCGTATGCCGCACCGGTTCGACTGACTGCTTCATGAAGAGCATATTCTTCATCACTGACCTTACTACGTGCAAAATAGGAATCTGTATCATAAACGATCAATACGTCCGCCGCAGGACAGTAGGAACGCAAGGCATATCTTTCCGCTAACTTCTGCAATTTTCCAATCTCCTGTTGCAAATCAGGTTGATCCCACCAGCCTTTCTTCCGAAAAATGCTTCCTGCAGAAGAATTTCGGCTGCCCTGATGAATGAGGCTGGGAATAATCCGATGGTCATAATACCAGCATCCCATTCCTGCTAGTACTGGTAGCAAAATATTACGCCGCAACTGAGCTACCGTTTCGTCCCGCCTTGCCGAGTCGCCGCCCACAAATTTCTCTGTTCCCACCGGATGTTGATCCATCTCGGTCAGCCAAAGCATCCCCCTAAGCCGTGTTGACTCCAGCAATCCCCGAGACATGGGAACGCCATGAGCATCCCGATTTTCCATATATGGAAAGGGGCCACAGAGGAAATCTACCATTTTCCGGTTTTGATAAAGCAAATCAACCCGCCGATGACCTCCAATTACCATATTATCCCCGCCTGTACCCAGAAAATAACCGTAAAAAGCCCCTGTCAGCACCGGACGTTTCCAATTTTCTTTGATAATTCGGCAGAAAAACAGGATATCCTCTGCCGGTACCAGCTGAATGCATCTTTGAGCATCCATAGTATCCCTTGCCTTTACCGGATCCCGAAAGTAGCCATCATCTCCAGGCCGTTTCGTGGAAGGATGAAATGGTGCCGTAGCGATGGTTATATCCGGCCGCCCCCACGCCTTCTGCAAAGCTTCATCTGTCCCATATTCCTCTTGAAGCATCTCATGAAAACGTTCTTCCATTGGCTTCGAACAATCAATCCCCCACTGATGCCATTCTCCATAAATACCGCATGCCACCTGTATCCCCACTACGTGCTGTCCCTCTGGGGTATCGCACACCTGACGGCAAAATTCCGCCAGCAGTGCTCCTGCTTCATCTTTCCATTTACGGGAAGCAAGACTGACTCTCAGATGTCTCTGGTTATCACAACGGATGAGTCGGATACTTTCCCCATCATCAATGCCTGGAATACCTTCATAAGAAACCGATTCTTCTGGATAATCTCGAAGCCACCAATATGGCGGATTGAGATGGAGTCTGAGCAACACTCCAGCTTCTGGATTCGCATCCAATACTCCGGCTATTTCTTCTTGGATGGGTTCTACTTCAAACGGTTCGGTTTTATGCCATCCTAAATGTAGTCCCGTGTCTGCCGTTACCAGAAAGATCCCTTGCTCTGCGAAGAGCCGAATATTCCTCTGGGCCTGAGCAGTGTTACTGTTTGACGCCGGTATGTCGCTTAATCCATAAAGAATCGGGACTACTTTTTCACCGTCTATATATAAACCCGGACTACCATCATCACTGCAAACGATTGCGCTTTTCATATCTATTTCCCGTCTTTCTGCGAAAGACACCAATGCGTCATGAAACTGATACACTGATCTTTCGCTGTCTAATCTGCTTTCCTTCTGATATTATTTTCTTATAAGACTGACACACTACAGAACACGTGGATGTGAGTGGGGGGGCTGTATAGCGGCAACCTCGTATATCTATATGTTGTCGGTCATCCGTTAAGGCATCAATGAATGGCGCATGACCATAGCCCGTAAACTTATCTCTTCCGAAGTCGACTCGATCTCGCCGGATGACCAGTCACTGTCAGTTTTATGACTATAAAATCAGGAGGTAGTTACTTGTCTTTTATAATTTTGAAATTTAATTGCTGTGGACTGGATGTCCACAAAACCTGGATCTATGCCTGTATCGGCATTACGGATTCCAACAATCGTACGAAATATAAGCAGGCTCGCTTTTCTTCCTTTACCAAAGGGTTGAATGAACTGTGCGGCTGGCTTGCCAAATATAACTGTATGGATGTTTGTATGGATGTTTGTATGGAATCTTCCGGTAAGTATTGGATCCCTGTTTTTAATATCTTAGAGCAACATCAGATCTGGGTTACTCTATCCCATCCCAAATACACGAAGCCGATGAAAGGAAATAAAACCGATCGTAAAGATGCCAAATGGATTTGCGATCTTTACATGTGCGGTATGGTCAAGCCTTCCTTTATCCCGCCTGCTGACATCCGCGAACTTAGAGATCTCGTAAGATACCGATATAAACTTACCTGTATGATCACGGGCGAGAAGAATCGTGCTCAAAATTGTCTTACGGTATCCAACTTAAAGCTCGATGATGTCTTTTCTGATGTATTTGGTAAATCTGCCCGTTCTATTGCTGAGCGCATTTTGCAACATCCTGGGGAAAAGTTTGATGTAACACCTTTTATTGACAAACGCTGCAAAACTCCTATAGAAAAAATACCGTCCGCTGTTGATGGTGCCATCTCGAAAGAACAGGCGGTAAAACTCAGACAGTGCCTTGACCACATAGATGAACTGCAAAAGCACATTTCAGAAGTAGAACGGGAAATCCTTCGTCTCAGTGATAAATATGAGGCTGCTTTAAATTTAATAAGGACTGTTCTCGGATTCAACAAGAATCCCTTGACTGCTATCCAGGTGCTTTCAGAGATTGGCGGTGATATGTCTGTCTTCCCCACAGCAAAACACCTCGTCTCCTGGGCAGGATGTTGTCCCCGCAATGATAAAAGCGACCGCAAAATCAAATCCACTCGGATTTCCCGTGCTGGTTCTTATTTTAAACCAGTTTTGGTGCAAGTTGCAAATGCTTTGATCAAATCTAAAAAACATCCTGAATTTACCGATCGTTATAAGCGTATCAAAGCGCGCCGCGGCCACAAGAAAGCCATCATTGCACTCTGTCGTATGATCCTGACCGCTATCTGGCATATACTGACGGATTTAAAGCCATATACTCCAGAATGCTTTCTTGAACACCGTCCAGCAAAAGAGTCAAAAGTATTGACTACTTCTCAGGCACTTAATCTGCTTAAACAACAAGGTTATCTTATCAAAGATGATCCTTTACCTGCCTGATTGGGTGTTGCGTTAATATTTACTTTTCAAAACCATCTCATAAGATGGTTTATTTGCTATGCCCTTTATTCTTTGGCTATCCACTACTTATTTGTTTCAAACTTTTCCTCCTACTACATCAGAGCTGATCCTCCAAAATTTTATTTACTCATCATAAATATCCTACAGTTCATACATTATTGCTTTCAATGATCGGATAAAGCTGGATCATATTGCCTCCGTCCACCACAAGCTCCGCGCCGGTGGTGTTCTTCGACATCCCGCTACCAAAATAGTAAACCGCATTGGCGATATCCTCAAAATCCGCAATATCCCCTAACGGTGTATAATTGGAAAGCGCTTCTCTGCAATGGTTGAAATCATTATCCCACCGGTCGGTCTTGATCATGCCTGGAAGGACCGCGTTGACCCGGATGTTATATTTCCCCAGATCCAGCGCCATCGCCCGCATCATGCCCAACGCGCCGCTTTTCG
>CALWIS010000158.1 GCA_944380795.1 uncultured Clostridia bacterium
GAAAAGCTGGCAGAGGCCATGAAGAATCTGGAACTTGTCGATACATCGTCAGATACTGGGGATGTGCCGGAGGCATCGAAACCCGCAGGAGAAGAAGGAGATAGGCCCAGCGAGAGTGAAAACAATGTCCAGACAGGGGATAATAGTCATGTGCTCTATGTATGGGTATTGTGCGTAGCTGCATTGTGCGTAGGGACTGTGTGCATTTTCAGGAAAAAGGCGCATAGCTGACGGACGCAGATGCATAAAAGTTGATAAAGGGCCCTGCTGAAAAGCAGGGCCGGAACTTGTAGAAAAAACTGCTCTGGCATCAGGCCAGAGCAGTTTTTTTGCTTGTAAACAAGAAAGAAAATGGAAAAAGCAGCGAAACAGTTCATTTTTCAAATGGCCAGAGAAATCCTTACAAGCTGCGTTATTAGGGGAACAGCCTTTCCTTGACATCGAACGCGTAAATTCAGCCTTGTCCATTCGATCAGTCCGTCCGGGCCAGCGATAACGGTACCTCTGTGCGAATGAATGATCGGGTAGTAATTCTTCGGCAGATCGGCAATTACCTTGTCCAGCATAGTATTGAGTAAATGCTCGTTTGGGTGAGAACCGATTGTAGCATTCCATCGAACGTTAGGTATAAATACTCATGCGGCTATATCCAGTTTTTCTTGATACATATTCTACATCTTCATCCAGCTCCTTTAAAGCGTGTTCTTCATCATTTGTTATTTGATTGGGATCGGGTAAAAACTCCAAGAAGTCAACTGGTCGTCCACCTTTTGCCATACGGAAATGGAGATGGGACCCGGAGCTGCTGCCGATGATCCTTTTACGAATGGCAACCACGGGTGTGTCTCCGACTTCCCCCGGAATATCAATTTCATTGTGCAACACTCCATCCCGGTTTCCAAACGGGCAGGAGATGGTGGTGTGCCCGGGTGCATGCCGGACATAAATTCCTGGTGTGCTCGACAACAAGAAGAAAAACAACAAAATTACAACCTTATTAACTTTTCTGCGTGCTAAAAGTATTATTATAAGAGACTCTAAAAATCAACAAACAGGTTATTGGGTCCTTGCTAGAGAATCAAAAAATTCTAACAACCGAAATTGATAATCTTGCAAACATGTGCTTGACAAGATCAGATCGAAAGAGGTAGTGCGGCTTGTTAGAAGAAAAAAGCAAAAAAATTCTAACAAGGTCAATCCTGTGTATTTACCGAATCACCTATGTGAGAGTATCTGTATTTTCCGAATATGAGTTCACCAATAGAATACCTGCAAAACAAAAAAGCCAGCTGCTACTTCATTTTGGAAATAAAGCAGCAGCTGGCTTAAAAATTTGCAAAAGATAGTCAAAAACAAATGATTATTGATGACAGTAATTTCGGTCACCAAAGACAGAAAAAGTGACCGATTTTACTGTCGGTCACTTTTTTGTTTTCGTTATGAATATGATTTAGAGAAACGACACCGCCGGCATTATTGCCGGCGGTGTCGTCATATAGCAAACAATCTGTTGAATCCCTGTGGGAATATCAGACGAACTTTATTATGGGTTATGCTCGGGCAGCGGCGCCGTTGAGTTGATCGGTCAGGATAACATCGGCAAACTGAATCAGCTGCTCCGGTGTTCGGTCAATTTCTCCCAGTAACCAGCTTTCCACCATACCTGCTAGTGCCACCACATAGAAATGAGTCAGCATTTCTACATCCACAAAGGAGTCCAATTTATTTTGCACACCAATATTTTCCCTCAGTTCCTCAATGGTGCGATGAATAATGGCGTCAATATCCGCCTCAAAAAAACGGCGAAGATGATCGCGCCCTACGGATTTCAACGCGCATAGGCATACAGCCCGGTTTTCTTCCAGATAACGGAACAACTGGAGTAAACCTTCTTTCCACAAAAGAACGCCTTCCTGCTGTTTCAACAGGGAGATGGCTTCGTTTTGGATCATCCAGCGAAGCAGGTCATAGATATCTTCAAAATGATAGTAAAAGCTCTGCCGTCGGATATTACACATGCTTGCCAGCTCTGCAATGGTGATTTTATCCATAGGCTTTTGCGCCATCAGTATTTTCAAGGCGGCGGCCAGCTGTAACTTTGTCTGTTCGGAAACGGAAGGATTTTTCTCGTCCATAAGTATAAACACCTCCACAGCATAAAGTATAGCATTTCTTTTCTTAAAATCAATCGGTCAAATCACCCTTTGGTGTCATAATTTTGACAACAGGGGGTGTTTTGTCCTTTGAAAGATTGGTGGACTATGGAGTATAAAAAGGATATCCCCATAGCGTAAAAGGAGGGAAACCGGATGGAACAGTATAAAATTGTACTGGAGAGCCAACTCGGTCCAAGGGAAGGGATGCTTCAATTAGAAGATCGAAATGGGATTCTAAAGGGTACAATTACGCTGCTTGGGTATGAAAATCCAGTTTCCGGTGAATGGACCGGAGAACATTCGATACGGCTTTGTCATCATTTGCACACACAAATCAGCGATCTTTTCTATGTTTCCATATTTGAAATGGACGGTGATACCATTATCGGGACCTTGCAAAACGACCAGAATGTGATGAAGTGGCACGGAGAAAGAGAGCGAGGGAAGAAAGGCAGGAGTGCAGACAATGGCGGAGAATAAAGAAAAGCCAGGCAACAGCTTTATGACAAAGCTGGCCACCTTTATTGTAGACAAGCGGAACTTGTTTTTTCTGCTTACCATCATCATGTTGATTTTTTCAGCTTTTTCTCGAAACTGGGTAGAAGTGGAAAGCGAGCTTTCTGCCTACCTTCCAGAGAATTCTGGAACACGGCAGGCATTGGATATCATGGAGGAACAGTTTACTACCTTCGGCAGTGCGCAGGTCATGGTAGCAAACATTTCACAGAAACAGGCGGAAGAACTGAAAGACCAGATTGCCGGAATCAAGGGCGTACAAGGCGTAGAGTATGATAATACAGAAGATCATTACAACAATGCTTCCGCTTTGTATGCCGTCACGTTTGACTACGACGAGTCAGATGAGGAGTGCCTCACCTCGCTGGAAGAGATCAAATCGGCCCTTTCCGCCTATGATGTCTATGTTTCCACCGGACTTGGTAACGCGGAACAAGAGGCTATCGATAGCGAGGTCAGCGTCATCATGGTCTATGTGGCCGTAATCATTGTCTTGGTTCTTTTATTTGCCTCCAAAACCTATGCAGAGGTGCCGGTACTGATTTTGACCTTTGTTGCGGCCATGATTATGAATCTGGGGACAAATTTCCTGCTGGGCAAGATCTCCTTCGTCTCCAATTCTGTCACCAGTATCCTGCAGCTGGCTTTGTCTTTGGACTATGCAGTCATCTTCTGTAACCGGTACAAGGAGGAGCACCAGACCCTTCCCATCCGGGAGGCCGTTATTGTAGCACTGAGCAAGGCGATTCCAGAGATCGGAGCCAGCAGCCTGACCACCATCGGCGGACTGATTGCCATGATGTTCATGCAGTTTAAGATCGGTTCGGATATGGCTATCTGCCTGATTAAGTCTATCTTGTTCGCCCTGTTGTCTGTTTTTATTGTGATGCCGGGGCTTTTGATGCTGTTTGGCCCATTGATGGACCGGACAGAACACCGGAACTTTGTGCCGAAGATCCCCTTTGTGGGAAAATTCGCCTACAAGACCCGGTTTATTATTCCTGTAATTTTTGCGGTGGCCATTGTAGTTGCGTTTCCTCTTTCCCAGAAATGCCCCTATGCTTATGGAGAAAGTTCCCTGGAAACCCCTGTTCTGAGCAAAACACAGATTGCGAAAAACATGATTGACGACAACTTTTCTTCTACCAATATGCTGGCGCTCATGGTCCCGGCCGGGAACTACGAAAAGGAAGCAGCCATCCTATCGGAACTGGAACAGTATGACGAGGTGGATTTCGCCATGGGCATCGCCAATGTGAAGGCCATGGGCGGCTATACGCTGGCCAATCAGCTGACTCCACGGGAATTTGCGGAGCTTACCGGGCTGGATTATGAGGTGGCGCAAGCCGTTTATGCGGCATATGCTGCTCAGCAGGAGGAATACGGCCAGATTCTGGGCAATCTGGATAGCTATGAGGTACCGCTGATTGATATATTCCTCTTTGTCTGTGAACAGGTGGATTCCGGTATCGTAACGCTGGATGAAGAGCAGACAGAGATGCTGGACGAAGCCTACACCCAGATGACGTCGGCGAAAGAGCAGCTACAGGGTACCGAATACAGCCGGATGCTTGTTTACCTCACATTGCCCGAGAGCGGCCAGGAAACCTATGATTTTATCGATACGATTCAGGAAATCGCTCAGAAGTATTATCCAGACCAGTCCGTCTATATTGCCGGCAATTCTACCACGGAATATGATTTCCAGAAATCCTTCTCTCTGGATAATACAGTGGTCAGTGTAGTTTCCATTTTGATCGTTCTGGTGGTGCTGTTGTTTACCTTCAAGTCGGCAGGTATGCCGGTATTGCTGATTCTGGTAATCCAGGGCAGTATCTGGATCAACTTCTCCATTCCGTACATTTTAAATCAACCTTTGTTCTTTATGAGTTATTTGGTGGTTAGCTCTATCCAGATGGGCGCCAATATCGACTACGCTATTGTGGTTGCCAACCGATATCAGGAACTGAAGGAACAGATGCACCATAGGGATGCCATTATTGAGACAATGAACTTCGCGTTCCCGACCATCATCACCTCTGGTACGATTCTGGCGGTGGCCGGAACGCTCATCGGTTTGATGACTTCCACGGCTTCTATTACGGGCATCGGGCAAAACCTGGGCCGTGGTACCATCATTTCCATTCTCCTTGTTATGTTTGTCCTGCCGCAGATTTTGTTGATTGGCGGAAAGGTCGTAGATAAAACTTCCTTCTCCATGCCCAACGTTTCGAAAAAGCACACCAGTCATGGACGCGTCAAGGTGGACGGCCTGGTGCGTGGAGAAATTCACGGAACGATCAGTGGAACCATACATGCAATAGTCGATGGAGAGGTAGACCTGAATCTGATTTCGGGTTCTGCCTTAGAGGAGGGTGATGAAGATGAGACAAAATAACTGGAAATACCGAATAAAAAGAGGATCTGCCGCCTTCCTTTCTTTACTTTTTTGTGTAGCTTTCTTGTGTCCAGGATTTGCAGCTGCAAAAGAAACTGACGACAGTACAATCCACATCCAGACACAGGATGACCTGAAGGAACTGGCAGAAAACTGCCGGCTGGACACCTGGTCCCAGAATAAAACCATCATTTTGGATAACAATTTGACGCTGGACAAAACAGCCGATGCGTTTTTGCCAATCCCCACCTTTGGCGGCATCTTTAAGGGAAATGGCCATACCATCAGCGGTTTATCCCTGGATGGAGAGGATTCCAGAGCGGGACTCTTTGATACGCTGCAGGCCAGTGCGGTGATTAACCGTCTGGTGGTGGTAGGTCAGGTAACGCCCAGCGGAGATGGCGACACCATCGGAGGACTTGCGGGAAAAAACTATGGAAAAATCAGCGGATGTTCCTTTGAAGGTAGCATTCAAGGCACCGTTTCCGTAGGCGGCTTGGTGGGTATCAACGAGACCACTGGTGAAATAATCAACTGCCAATTTCAGGGTACTGTTACCGGTGAGCATTATGTGGGTGGTATTGCCGGTCAGAACACCGGAAGCTTAATCCAATGTGAAAATTACGGCGAAATCAATACAACGGCAGTGGAAGTGTCTGCGGACATTTCAGATATTTCTCTGCTTCGGACTACAGAGAGTGTTCCTGCGGGGACCGATATCGGCGGTATTGCCGGCTTTTCCAACGGTGTAATCCAGAGCTGTAAAAACACAGGGAATGTGGGTTATGAGCATATGGGATACAACGTGGGCGGTATTGTAGGACGGCAGTCCGGTTATCTGCACGGCTGCAAAAACACCGGAACAGTTAACGGCCGTAAGGATGTGGGCGGTATTACCGGGCAGCTGGAACCCCAAGTTACCCTGCGGTATGACAAGGATCTGTTAGATCAGCTCTGGGTAGAACTGGATACTTTGCAGGGGTTGGCCAATCAGACTACCGCGGATGCCCAGAGCAGTTCCGAAGGCCTCTCCAACAGTATCAGCAGTCTGATTTCTAATATTGACACCGCTAAGGATGCCGTGAGTGGACTCAGCGGCGCGCTTACGGATTGGGGCAATGCAAACATTGAACAGATCAATGACCTTTCCGCTCGTATCTCCTGGGTCATCAGTGAATCGGAACCAATCCTGGATGAGAGCAGCAATGCTGCCAAAATTCTGGAAAATGCCTCCTCTCTGCTGGCACAGGCAGCCCAGACAGTGGAAGGCTCCGAAGGACAGGGAGAAGCGGCTGCGGCGGAATTGCAGCTGGCTTCTGAAGATCTGAAGAATGCGATAACCCATGCAGAAAACAGCGAAGCCCATTTTCGTTCTGCTGTAGAGATTGCAAATCAAATTGTGAATGGTGAGAATGTAATTGACCGCATCAAAAGCATTCAGGATGAATTAACCGCTGCAAATTCAGAATCACAGAATGCAAAAGATTCACTGAAAAGTGCAGTTGCTCACGAAGAAAACGCAAAAGCACAACTGAAAGCTATGGGTGATCCGAGCAGCGAAGCGCTGGAGCTTCTAAAACAGGCGATGGACAGCCTGAATCAGGGAATGTCCTCTATGGGAACCGTTTCCGATCAGATTGCAGCCATCATATCGACGCTTGCAAAAGAGCCTGCTGTCTCCTTTACACCGATAGACAGCAGTGTGACCAATCAGGGAGACACCCTGAATGCAGCGCTTTCTCAGGTATTGAACAGTGCTTCCGGACTCCAAGGCAGTATCGCTTCTTCCTCTGACACCCTTATCAGCGATTTTGACGCCATCAATAAGCAGCTGCAAGTGATCACCGATCTTTTGCAGCAGCAGATGGAGGAAACCAAGGAAAAGGACGCCTCGGATTCCTTTGCGGATATTTCCGATGAGGACGCCGGCGAGCCAACCTCAGGGAAAATCCACAGAGCGACGAACAGCGGTGAGGTATTTGGGGATGTGAATGTAGCAGGAATCGTAGGCTCTATGTCTGTGGAGTATGATTTCGACCCGGAGGATGACCTTACCAAGGATGGGACCCGTTCCCTTAACTTTCAATACAAGACGCTGGCGGTTGTGACAGGCTGTACCAACAAAGGAGAGGCTTCCGCAAAAAAGAATTATGCCGGCGGTATCGTAGGACGGATGGATTTAGGCGCTGTCAAAGCCTGTGAGAGTTATGGGACAGTGGAAAGCGCCAGCGGGGATTATGTGGGCGGTGTTGCCGGCCTCTCCCGTGCGACCATTCGAAACTGCTTTGTAAAATGTACGCTCTCGGGCGGCGACTATGTGGGCGGTGTGGTAGGAGCCAGTGAAGAAAAGACGGTGGTTTCTGGCTGCTACACATTGGTGGATATTCTGAACTCCAAACGGTATTCCGGCGCTGTCT
>CALWIS010000159.1 GCA_944380795.1 uncultured Clostridia bacterium
AGAACGGCGTGAAAGTCGTTTCCGCCAAAGAGCATATCTCCGACGGACCGGAGGGCATCATTCTGGAATCCATGCTGGAAGGATATGCCGAGTTTTACTCCGCTGAGTTGTCCGAGAAGATCCATCGCGGACAAAAAGAAAATGCCCTCAAGGGCAAGAATAACGGCGGCGGTATACCGCTGGGTTATCTGCTGGACAAGCAGATGCAAAAGCTGGTGGTGGATCCTGAAACCGCACCGTTGGTAGTGGAAATCTTTGAACGATATTCCGAAGGTGCAACAGTACGCTCTATCATCGAAGATTTCAATTCACGCGGGCTGACAACCAAACGTGGCAAGCCGTTCAATACCAACAGCTTCAATGCGCTATTGAAAAATCGCAAATACATTGGTGAGTACAGCTATCAGGATGTGGTCATTCCCGGCGGTGTTCCTGCCATTGTGCCGGAAGATTTATTCTATCGTGTGCAGCAGCGCATGGAGAAGAATAAACGCGCGCCGGCTCACATGAAAGCCAAAGAGAGCGAATTTTTGTTGACTACAAAGCTGTTCTGTGGCAAGTGTGAGCGGATGATGGTTGGCGAGAGCGGGAAGAGCCACACCGGAACCATGCATTACTATTACAAATGCGGTAACGCTAAACGGAAAAAGGGCTGTGATAAGAAGGCTGTACGCAAGGATTGGATCGAACGTGCTGTTGTACGGCTGACAATGGAGCGTGTACTGAACGAAGAAAAGATAACCCGAATTATTGATGCGCTGCTCGCCATGCAGGAACAGGAGGACGTCACAATTCCGGCACTTCGCCGCCAGCTTGCCGAGACGGAAAAGGGCATTGAAAATATGCTCAACGCCATCCAGCAGGGCATTTTCACTGCCTCCACCAAGCAGCGTCTGGAAGATTTGGAGAAGCAGAAAGAAGAGCTTGAGATCAGCATTACGACAGCGGAAATTCAAAAACCGAAGCCGACGCGGGAATATATGGAGCATTGGTTTTCTCTGTTCTGTTTCGGCAATCCTGAGGACAGGGAGTTTCAAAAGCGGCTGGTTGATACATTTGTGAACGCTGTCTTTGTGTATGACGATAAGCTGGTACTGACATACAATTATCAGCATGGCACACAGACGATTACGCTCAAGGAAGTTGATGACTTTTTGGGTTCGGATTTGGTTGGTCTGTCTCCACCAATTTTAATCCGAACCTTGTGGAATTTGACAAGGTTCGGATTTTTTTATGCCTGTTTCTTTGGCCTGCGGATTAGGGCTTCTTCTTGATTCTGCGGGTACGATTTTGTATAATAAATAAGATATGCACAACTTGAGAGGGGAAGAAAGATTCTCATGGCACTGCTTAGCGTCAGCCAGCTGCAAAAATCCTTTGGCACCGATCTGATTTTTGCAGGGGCTTCATTTGAAATACAAGACCGAGACCATATTGGCCTAGTGGGAGCCAACGGCTCTGGCAAAACCACCCTGTTTAAGATTCTCACCGGCGATATGCCCTATGACGGCGGTGAAATTTATAAATCCCGGGAATGCCGGGTGGGATATATGGAACAGCATGTATGCCGGGACTTGGACCGGAGCGCTTACAACGAGGTTTTGACGGTCTTTTCCCACCTGCTGGAAATGGAAAAAGAACTGGAGGATATTTCCCAACAGCTGCAGGTACATCCGGATGAATCTTTGATTGAACGGCAGATGCTGCTCAACGACCAGTTTGCCGCCCAAGGAGGGCTTACCTGCCGGGCCAGGGCCCGGAGCACCTTGATGGGGCTGGGGTTCTCTGATGAACAGATGGGAATGCCGGTGGGAGTGCTTAGCGGTGGCCAACGGGCCAAACTCCAACTGGCCAAAATGCTTCTCAGCGGGGCCACTTTGCTGCTGTTGGACGAACCTACCAACCATCTGGATATTCCTTCGGTGGAATGGCTGGAAGATTTTCTCAAGGGGTTTTCCGGGGCTTATATCGTCATTTCCCACGACCGTTTCTTTCTGGATAACGTTACCGACCGCACCTTTGAAATGGAACACCAGCGGCTTACCTTATATAAAGGGAACTACACCCAGTATCTGGACCAGAAAGAGGAAAACTCCCTCTCCATCCAGCGGAAGTATGACAACACCATGCGGGAAATTAAGCGGTTGGAAGGCATTGTGGCCCAACAGCGCCAATGGAACCGGGAAAAAAATATCCGCACAGCGGAAAGCAAACTGAAGGTCATCGAACGGCTGGAAAAAACGCTGGTAAAGCCGGACTCTGCCCTTCCCACCATGCACTTTTCCTTTGGAGCCAGCCAGCGAGGCGGCAACGACGTCATGTATGTGGAGAATTTGGGGCTTTCTTTTGATGGAAAATCCCTCTTTTCCCATGTAGATATGGAAGTCCATCGCCAGGAAAGAATCTTCCTGATTGGGCCCAACGGCTGCGGCAAAACCTCTCTGCTGCGCATTCTCATGAAACAGTATGAGGCCACCCAGGGCAGTGTGCGCTTTGGCGCAGGTATTGACGTGGGATACTATGACCAGCTGCAAAGCGGTTTAGATGATACCAAGACCGTATTGGATGAGATTTGGGATCGGCACCCTAAAATGACGGAAACCGAGATCCGCAACGCCTTGGCAATTTTCCTTTTCCGTGGAGAAGATGTCTACAAAATGGTCTCTGCTCTCAGCGGCGGAGAACGTGCGAGGCTGCTGCTCTTGCGTCTGATGCTCTCCAAGGCCAACTTCCTGCTGCTGGACGAGCCCACCAACCATCTGGATATCCGTTCCTGTGAAGCGCTGGAAGATGCCCTGCTTCATTATGACGGCACCCTGTTTATCGTCTCCCATGACCGTTACCTTATCAACAAGCTGGCAGACCGCATCTACTCTTTGGAGCCGGAAGGAGTCACGGAAACCATCGGTAACTACGACGATTACCTAGCTCACCGGAAAGCCCAGGAACAGGCCGCCGAAAAAGCTGCCCCTGTGGCTCCAAAAGTAAATGAATACAAACAGCGAAAAGAACTGGCTTCTGAATTGCGAAAGGCTCGCACCGCCCTTTCCCGCATTGAACAGGAAACCGAAGAGAACGACACGGCGCTGCAAACCCTTGCCCAGCAGATGCAGGAACCCGAAATTGCCAGCGATTTTAAAAAAACCATGGAGCTTTCTGCAAAAATGGAGCAGTTGAACCAACGGAACGAAGAGTTGCTGTTACAGTGGGAAGAGATCTCTGAAAAAATCGAAGACTTAGAAAAAAGAGGCGCTGCAAAATAAATTGCAGCACCTCTTAAAAATCTTTGATCGAGTTTATTTCGCGGCAAATTCCTGTACCGCCTGCATAAACTCTTCCACTTCTTTTTCCTCAGAAGGGTCGCTGTCGATCTCGAGGGTGATGGGCTGGGATGTTCCCAGGCTGAATACGCCCATAATGGACTTGGCATCGATTTTATACTTGCCATTAGAAAGGTCAATGGCAAACTTATACTTGTTGGTGAGCGTTACAAAACGTTTGACATCGTCAATAGTGAACAATACGATCTGCATAGTCTGCATTGCGACGATACCTCCTATAGCTTGGATTTACTCCTAAAAGGTTTTGGAGCTTTACTTATCATACCGCAGGCGAATTCATTGGTCAAGGTGAAATATCACCAGATTCCCAAGGGATTTCTTCCCATTTACATTTGTATTTTATCTAAAAAAATGCTATTTTTCCTTATTTTTCCACCCGGTTCTCATTGGGCTTTGAAAGGATGATCTCAAAAATGATGAAAGTTTCTGCCATTACTTTGGGCTGTAAAGTGAACCAATATGAAAGCCAGGCCATGCTGGCACAGCTATCTTCTTCCGGTTTTTCGGTGTGTCAGGCTGGCGAGACTGCCGATATAGTTCTCATCAATTCCTGCACGGTAACCGCTGCCAGCGACCACAAAGTGCGCCAGACCCTCCACCGCGCCCGGAAGAACAACCCTGATGCGGTCATCGTCCTCACCGGCTGTATGCCTCAGGCTTTTCCTGAAGCTGCACAGGCTCTGGAGGATGCTGATGTGGTGCTGGGCAACTCCAACCGTTCTGCGCTGGCAGACGATATTCTCCGCTATCTCTCCACCCGGCAGAGGATCATTGACATCGTCCCCCACGAAAATGGGGAAAAATTTGAGTCCATGCAGGTGGGCAGTTTTTAAGAGCACAACCGAGCTTTTGTCAAGATCCAGGACAGCTGCAACCGCTTCAGCTCCTACTGTATTATCCCCTATGCCCGG
>CALWIS010000160.1 GCA_944380795.1 uncultured Clostridia bacterium
GTATATTCGGTAATATTTTTCCCGTCTGCGCCGCGGATCTCCATCTGGGGGATATGCAAATCCCGGAGCACCCGGAGCTGCTCATCCAGAGAGGGGTCGATCTCATCGGCAAAGCCGGAAAAGGTAATGCGATATTTCATCTCCATCAATCAGTCATTCCTTTATGTATAATGTGTAGGGGCGCATAGTATGCGCCCGCTGGGCTTACTGCATTTTTGCGAGGTAGGGTTCTGCTTCCCATTTTTGGGAACCGAGGAAGGTTTCATCAGAAACAAAGAAGGCCCCTTTTTTCTTTCAAAAAGGGGCCTCTTAAAAAATATCCCACCGGGATATTTTTTAATTCACCACCAAAAATGTGCCTTTCAGGTTTAGGTATTTCGCCCGTTGCGACGGGAGACCAAGGGCTTCGCCCTCTGGACACCCACCCCCTTTTATAAAAGGGGGACGAAAATTTTATGGTCGCGGGGCAGCTTATACGATAGAAAGCATTCTCCACGCGTACAGTTTTTCCCTGTAAAATTCCGCCTCACAGCAAAGCGGGCACTTTGCTCTCGTTGGATTCATAAATTCCCAACATCAAATTCAGGGTGCGGCAGGCTTCGTCAAAATCAATGGCAAAACGCTCACCACTCTCCAAGCATTGATAGAAATCCGCAATCAGAGCTTGATGGCTGGCGCCCCAACAGTTTTTCCCGGCATGGGACAGCGGCGGGAATTCCTGTTTTATTGGCTTTTTCCCGTTTTCCGCTACCGTTACTTCGTCGCCCTCGATACGCAGCACAGCATTTTCGCAGACGATTTCCACCACCACCGGGGAATCGGTGCAATAGGCAGTAGTAGCATAAAACAGCGCGTGACAATCCGGGAACTCGATATAGGCTTCGGCGGTGTCCTCCACCTCTATGACCTCTTTTAAGTGATGGTTGACCACCCGACCCTCTACGCTTTTCGGTTCACCCAGTAAATACCGGAGCAAATCTAAGGTATGGATAGATTGATTGATGAGCACCCCGCCGCCTTCAGTTTTCCATGTACCGCGCCAGCCACTTTCTATGTAATAAGGTATGTCCCGCTTCCAGGTGACAAAAGCTCTGGCTCCTAACACTTTGCCATAGGTTTTTTCGGTGAGGAACCGGCGCATCAGTTGGGTACCGGGGTTATAGCGGTTCTGGAAGCTCACGCCCAGCTGCCGCTCTGGGTGCTTTGATAATACCTCCCGCAGCTGTGCTTGTTGTTCTTTAGAAATAGCCGGGGGTTTTTCCATCACCACATCCAGCCCTTTTTCCAAAGCTTCTATGGCCATGGGCACATGGAGATAGTGAGGCGTGCAGATATGCAGCGCATCCAGCTTCTCTTTTTCCAGCATGGCTTCCAGACTGGCATAAGCCTTCCCACCCAGCCTACCGGCAAACTCTTCCGCCCTCTCCGGACGGATATCTGCAAAGGCTGCCAGTTCAATGGCACCCATATGATCCAGCACCTCTGCATGTACGTGGGCAATGCCACCGCATCCCACAATTCCCACCCGTTTCATAAACGAGCACTCCTTCCCCATTGGCGGGCATTTCGCCAATCTTATTTTACTTTGGAACCATAGGTACCGTCTACATCAAATGTAACGGCTTCCTTTTCCTCTTTCTTGTTGGAATTGGCGCGGCGCTTGTTCAGCTCACTAAGGAACAGCTCCTCATCCAGCGGCAGCTCCACTGTGCGGTCCAGCCAAGAGGACAGGTGCATGGCATTGGAAAGAGTCAGACCGTTGATACCCTCTTCTCCACCGGCCACCAAAGGCTCGCCACGCAGAATATTGGCGGCAAAAGCTTTCAGGACACCATTATGCTGGGGATTCTGGCCGTCGGTCTCCACCTCGATAACCTCCATCTCCGGCTTTGCAAAGCCCTGCGGGCAGGTACGGCAGAATTCCCGCTCGTTTTCGGCCAGCTTATACAGGGTAAGGGTGGTTCCTTGCTCGGAAAGCTCGCATACCAACTTGCCCATTTCCAGTGTGATCTCAAACCGGTTGGTGCCGGGAGCGTCGCCGGTGGTGGTGACAAACACGCCGGTTGCGCCATTAGGGTACTCCAGATAGGCGGTTACGTCATCCTCAACTTCGATATCATGCCACTTGCCCTCGTGGCAAAAAGCGCGCACGCGGCTGGGCATTCCGCAGATCCACTGGATCAAGTCCAGATTGTGGGGGCACTGGTTCAGCAGCACACCGCCGCCTTCGCCGTCCCAAGTAGCGCGCCAGGAGCCGGAATCATAATAGGACTGGGTGCGATACCAATCGGTGATAATCCAGTTTACCCGCTTGATAGCGCCCAGTTCTCCGCTATGCACCAGTTCGTGCATCTTGCGGTATACGCAGTTGGTGCGCTGGTTAAACATCATGCCAAATACCTTACCGCTCTTTTTGGCGGCCTCGTTCATTTCCCGCACTGCCAGCGTGTACACACCAGCGGGCTTTTCACACATGACGTGCAATCCCTTTTCAAAGGCGCGGACAGCCAGCGTGGGATGCTGATAGTGAGGCACGGCAATGAGTACTGCGTCACAGATACCGCTATCAATGAGCTCGTCGCCCTCATTAAAAATCTTTACATCCTCTGGCAGATTCTCTTTAGCCCAATCTCTCCGGGCGAGAGAGCGGTCCGCCACCGCCACTAGCTTCAATTCCGGCACATCGCCATTTGTGATGCGTTTGGAGTGGTCGGAGCCCATATTACCTACACCGATAATTCCAATTTTTACCTGTTCCATCATCGTTTCCTCCCGATCTATGTTTTTGTATTTCTTAGCGATAACCTAAGGTGTTCAGATAATCATAGCTGCTCTTGAGGCAGTCAAAGGGGCTTGCGCCGTAGCAGTCATCCTGCTCCACCAAGGCATATTTTACACAGCCGGTCTTTTCAAAGGCTTCCAGAATCTTGGGGAAGTTCAGGTTGCCACTGCCCACCGGAGCCATATGCTGCTGCCAGCCCTGTACGGTCATGTCCTTTAAGTGGACGCAGGGGATGCGGTCCTTGAGGATGTCAATCCACTGATAAATATCTGCACCGGCGGCCTGTACCCAGTAAGTATCCAGCGTAAAGCCCATTTCCTCTGGGGTGAAATCCTCCAGCAGGGTTTCGATGATGCGCTTACCATCGAACTTTTCAAACTCGATATTGTGGTTGTGATACATGAACTTTTTACCTGCTGCAGCGATCTTTTTGGCGGGCTCTTTATAGTCCATGGCGAAATGCTCCAGCCATTCCTTGGTGCGGTATTTATCAGGCATCATGCCAATGCCAATATAATCGCAGCCCAGAATGTCGTGCTCTTTAATCAGGGCCTCCGTATCGTTGAGGATGCGGTCGGGGTTGCTGTGGGTGAGGACGATCTTGAGCCCCGCCTCATCGCAGGCGTCCCGAAGGATCTCCGGCTTGATGGGGCCTACTGCGGAAATCTGAACGGTTTTATAACCCATCTCCGCTACTTTCTTCATGGAAAAGCGGAAATCTTTTTCATTCTGGATGTAATTGCGAAGGGTAAAAAGCTGTGCGCCGATAATCATGACAGAAGCCTCCCAATAAAAGTAAAATGGTTACCCCCAGTATAGCACGCCTCCCTCAAAGAAACATTGCGAAAGCATAACAAAACATTGCAAAAAACGCGATTTTGATTTATGATATTGTCATAAGAATCAAAGTTACTCCTTTTATTTTTTCAGTTTTCACGCTGGATTTTCGCCAATATTCCAGCAAATCTGCCTTTTAAAATGGTCAGGAGGTTTTTATGGAACACATGCTGCCGGAAATGCTCCGCCCTGTCCACACCATCAACCAATACCAACCCCCAGGGTATGACATCCACTGCCACAGCTACTACGAACTTTATTTTTTTATTAGCGGAAAGATAAGTTATCATGTAGAAGGGCGGCAGTATACACCCCAACCCCAAAGCATCCTGCTCATGGCCCCCAATGTGCTCCACGGCATGAAGTATCTGGAAAGCAGCACCTATGAGCGGTATGTGCTGCATTTTACCGCCCAGGCCCTGCCACCGGAAACTCGAAGTTTCCTGTTGGCTCCTTTTCATCGCCGGGGGGAGATTTACTACACCGGTGCGGAGGAGTTTTCTTTTCGGGAACACTTTGAGGCCCTATTATCCTGTAAGGAACTGCCTGTCGACATTCGTCGGCCATCAGAGCGCATTGCCCTGCAAAGCCTGCTGCTCCTGCTTGTACGCATGAATCTGCGATTTCAGCCTCCTCAGCCGGAGGAAAAACTCCCGCCAATAATTTCCCAGGTATTGGCGTATCTCAACGAAAACCTTTCGGAGGAGCTGCTGTTGGATGACCTAGCATCCCGTTTCTTTATCAGCAAAGACCACCTGAACCGACTGTTCCGCCTTGCCACAGGCACCACCATCCGGCAATATGTGCTGTATAAACGCATCTCTTTTGCCCAGCAGCGAATCCTTTCCGGGGAATCCGCTGCTTCTGCGGCGCTGGCCGCCGGATTTCAGGATTACTCTGTCTTTTTTCGCACCTATCGAAAAATTTTGGGGCATTCCCCATCGGCAGATAAAATGCGTCTGGGAGACCCTTCTTGAGCCATAGAATTGACTTTTGCCGCAAAAGGCGCTATGATAAGCGGGAATTATGAGCAAAGGAGCGTGTTTCCCATGTCCATCCCCAACGATCCTGTCATCCTCCTCAGCTTTGTCAACACTAAGCTCCGTGATTTTCACCCTTCCTTGGAGGATCTCTGCAAGTCCTTACAGCTAGACCCCCAGGAGATCACCCGAAAGCTCTCCGGCATTGGGTATGAATACGACGCACAACTAAATCGATTTGTTTAACAACAAAAAAGGCCTGACGCAGAATGCTTTTTCTGCATCAGGCCTTTTTCTGTCTTCCGCTGCGGCTTTTTATTTTACAAAAGGATAGGAGAGTACTTCCTGCCGAGTGGGAATCGACACCGCCGCCCCGGGCCGGGAGACAGTAATTGCAGATGCTTTTGCTGCTTCCTCCATGGCTTCTTCCGGGGAAACTCCCCGAGCAGAGGCTGCCAAAAAATATCCTGTAAAGGTATCTCCCGCCGCTGTGGTGTCTACTGCCTGGGTTTGGTAAATGCCCTGCCGGAAACTTTTCTCCCTGTCTCGATACAGTGCCCCTTCTTTTCCTAATGTGAGCACGATTTTCATTTCTGGATATTGCTTTAAAAGGGAATCTGTGATCTGCTCCGGGTCTTTTTCTCCGGTAAGGGCTTCCCCTTCAATTTCGTTGAGTAACAGCCATGTAACTCCATGAAGGTTCCACTGCTTCAATTCCTCCCCGATAGGAGAGGGATTTAGGGCGATCTGCATTCCTTTTTTGGCGGCTTTCCGAAGAATATACTCCACCAGATTGATCTCATTTTGCAAAACTAAGATCTCATTTCCGGAAAAGGCCCCCAGCACTTGGTCGATATACAATTCCGTCATCTGGCGGTTTGCGCCGCCATATAGAATAATGCTATTTTGCCCGGTAGTGGATTCCACCTGAATAATAGCCTTGCCGGTATAGCCGTTTATCGTTTCCACAAAGGAAACATCCACGCCAGCCGACTGTAAAAGGCGAGTGAGAAAAGACCCATCTTTTCCGATTTTTCCCGCATGGTATACCTCTGCCCCGGCCTTAGCAAGGGCCACCGATTGGTTCAGCCCTTTTCCACCTGGAAAAACCTCCATTTCCAGGGAATCTACCGTTTCTCCGGGGCTGACAATATGCTCTACTGTATATACATGATCGATATTGAGAGAACCAAAATTCAAAATTCTATTCACACGATTTCCTCCCATATGTCAGTAATTTCTGTATTATTATTTTATCATAATCATTAAATTAAAACAACATACTAGATAGATTTCATTCTTTATTCACATAACGCTAAAAAAGGTACTCGCGCAAAAAAGAGGGAACAGATCCCTCTGTTCCCTCTTCCAAAATTCAAGGATAAGCGGTTGCTTATTCGCCGAAATAATAATTTATCAAAAATTTTAGTAGAATAAGATATTTATTTTTTCTCAATAATTAAAACACCAGTAGGATCATTGTTGGCCACTGGATTGTATTTCACATAAACATATTCTCCCTTTGATAGATCCAGTTCGATTTCATTCTTTGATATACCACCAACTGTACCCTTATACTCACTCTCTTTTAACTCCGACAATTGACTATACAAATTTTTGGAAACATATATGTCCCATACAATGGCTATTCTTCCATTTTCTAATCCACTAACTAAATCTGGATAAAAACGGTATGTTCCCTCTTGTATTTTATCACCGTCATAAGTATCTATCTCTACAGCGCAGCAATAATTATCTAAAGCAGCCCATGTAATCTTCGTTTGATAATTCTTTTCCTCTGTTGCAGATTCTGTAGACTCTTCCTTTTCTTCTGCAGAGGTAGCGCTACTTTGAGTTGACTGTGAGGAAATAGAGGTGTTATTGTCAGAAATGTCTTCCTCTTCATAAAGTCCTAACGCTTTCCCCAAAGCTGAAAGGGCTATTACAATAGCAATAATAATCCAAAAAAATCGTTTTTTATAAATAGGCATACGAGTAGGATAGACATTGATATCAGAAGTCATATTTGTTTGCATAGGTCTTTGAGTATTTTGGGGTGCGGGAGCACCACAATTTGGACAAAAATTCCCATTATAATTGGTACCACAACGAAAACACTTCATACAAATCTTCTACCTCTCCTATTAAAAACAAGAATAAAGCAAAACTCTATTTAAAAAGCACAAATAAATTTAAGTACTTTAGAAATCAGAGTTTTGCTCATTCTTAAACTTTATATTTATCTTTTATTTATTCGCCGAAATATCTCTTCAGCAGGCCAGCGAAAGCCTTGCCGTGGCGAGCCTCGTCGCGAGCCATCTCGTGAACGGTGTCGTGGATAGCGTCCAGGTTAGCGGCCTTAGCGCGCTTTGCCAGATCGAACTTGCCGGCGGTAGCGCCGTTCTCAGCCTCAACACGCATCTCCAGGTTCTTCTTGGTGCTGTCGGTTACCACTTCGCCCAGCAGCTCAGCAAACTTGGCAGCATGCTCGGCCTCTTCCCAAGCAGCCTTCTCCCAGTACAGGCCGATCTCCGGATAGCCCTCTCTGTGAGCCACTCTTGCCATAGCCAGATACATACCAACCTCAGTGCACTCGCCCTGGAAGTTAGCGCGCAGGTCAGCCATGATGTCCTCGCTGGAACCCTGTGCCACACCCACAACATGCTCAGCTGCCCAGCTCATTTCTCCGGACTGCTCCACGAACTTCTCCTTGGGAGCCTTGCACTGGGGGCAGAAATCGGGAGCCTCGGTGCCTTCGAAAACATAACCGCAAACGGAACATACGAACTTTTTCATTTGAAAATACCTCCATTTTTAAATTACTGACTTTTGCTACAGTGACCGGCACTCACGCGCCCCGCTGATCGGAAACTGGCTTTTGATAGAGACACTTCTGACAGACGCCATGAAAAATCAATTCGTGGGATAATACCAACATATCGTATTTTTCAGACAGCAGCTGATGAATCTCCTGCGACAGGTACTTTTCGGAAAGGTCCATGACCGAACCGCACTGTGAACAGACAAAGTGATTATGAGGGCGGATATCCCCGTCATATCGTTCCTGTCCATTGACAACGCCGATGGCATGAATCAGGCCTTCTTCCTTGAACCGGGCGATATTTCGATACACGGTTCCAAGACTCAGGTCCGGATACTGGGGTTTTACTGCCTGATAAACCCACTCTGCTGTTGGGTGTACCGTGGTGCTCCGGATCGCTTCCAGAATCGCCTGCCGTTTTCGGCTGAAATTCTCCCGTTTCATGATCGCCTCCATTCCTTTCTTAAAAATAAAAATAAGAATCATTCCTGCCTGTCGTTATTATATCAGGCC
>CALWIS010000161.1 GCA_944380795.1 uncultured Clostridia bacterium
AGAAGCCCTGAAAAGTTGGGATGCTGCCAAAAAGGCCAGCAAGGAGCAGAAAACGGAGACTGAAGTGCTGAAAAGCGTCTCTCGTGCGCTTCCTGCTTTGATCCGCAGTGAAAAGGTGCAGAAAAAGGCCGCAAAGGCGGGTTTTGACTGGCCGAATGTGCAGGGCGCCATGGAAAAAGTGGGGGAAGAACTGGAAGAAGTTCGTGCTGCCGCCGCTTCGGGGAATGAAAAGGATTGTATGGAGGAGACTGGGGATCTGTTGTTTGCCGCTGTGAATGTGGCACGGATGCTCCACGCAGAGCCGGAAGAGGCTTTGACCCGTTCTTGCGATAAGTTTATCGCCCGTTTTGAAAAAGTAGAGCAAAAGGCTATAGCCAAAGGGCTGGATATGAAGAATGCTTCCCTTGCAGAACTGGACGCTCTGTGGGATGAAGCGAAGGAAGAAGAAAAAAGAGGACAGGAAGGCTGACAATAAGCCCGCCTGGCAAGAAAAGAAGTCGATTCTCAGGCGGGTCATATGGGATCATTGCCTGTGGAATATAAAAAAACACTATGGAGGCAAATAACATGAACAAAACAGAATTGATTGCTGCTGTTGCAGAGAAGTCCGGTTTGTCCAAGAAAGACGCTGACAATGCCGTTAATGCTATGCTCGATGCCGTTGTAGAGACCCTGTCCCAGGGGGATAAGGTGCAGATCGTTGGCTTTGGTACCTTTGAGGTGCGCAGCCGCAGCGAGCGTCAGGGCCGTGACCCCAGAACCAACAATCCCATCACCATCCCTGCTTCCAAGTCTCCTGCCTTCAAGGCTGGCAAGGCTTTCAAGGACGCTGTGGATCGCTGATCGTCTGTCATGAAAATGGGGTGCAGTGCCGTCAAAAGCGGCATTGCGCCCCTTTGCCTTTTTTAGGCATTGATTGGAAAAAGAGAGGAGAAAACATATGAGACTGGATAAATATTTAAAGGTATCCCGCATTATCAAACGCCGTACCGTGGCCAATGAGGCCTGTGATGCTGGGCGGGTGCTGGTAAACGGCAAGCCTGCGCGGGCTTCTTATGATGTTAAAGAAGGGGATATTCTGGAGTTACAGCTGGGCAATCGCCCTATCAAGGCCAAGGTGCTTACCGTGGCGGAGACTGTGCGCAAGGAAGCTGCCGCCGATATGTACCAGATTTTGGAATAAAGCGGGATTCATAGCGGGAAAAAGGTCTGCATACAGATAGAAGGGAAGCCTGTAATGGCAAACCGGAAAGGTGTGGATCTTTTATGACAGTGGTGTCTTCAGAAAAAAAGCGGATGGAAAGCCCTCGATGGGTGACAGAGGAAAAAAGGCCAGGCCCGGCGCCTCATAGTTTGGTAGTAGAGAACCGGGAGCGCCTTACCGCAACCGGTGTAACGGATGTGGGCAGCTATAACGACCAAGTCATCGAAACCAATACCGGGGAGGGGCAACTGATCATCCGGGGAGAGAGTCTCCATATTGACCGGCTGAACTTGGAATCCGGGGAACTGATCGTCACCGGGCGAATCCTCTCCATGACTTATGCGGAAAGCCGCCCCGCCGGTTCCTTCCTTTCCCGGCTCTTGCGATGATGGGCATGGGGGAAGGAATCCTGCCGGGATTCCTCCTTTCCCTAGGGGCTGGGGTGCTGCTGGGGGCATTTTACGACAGCCTGCGGGTGCTGCGAATGGTGTTGGGAGGCGGAAAAAGACGGCAGTTTTTTATGGATCTGCTGTTTATGACCGTTGCCGCGCCCATTACTTTTTTGGTGGCGCTGGCAGCCGAGGCCGGGCAGCTCCGTTTTTATATTCTGGCCGGGGAGGGCATTGGCCTTTGCCTGTGGGCCCTGACTTTTGGGGAGCTGACGGTGTGGGCAGCCCAGCTCATCAGCAGGATGCTCTCTTGGAGCAAGCGGAAGCTTCAGCGCTTATTTTTGCCCATTGCCCGATGGTTCTGGCACCGGTGGAGGGATACTTGGCAAAATATCCGGATGAAAAGGAAAAATAACCGGCGGAAACGAAAAAAATCCCTTGAAACTAACGGGGAGAGTAGTGTATAATCAAAAAAGCCGGTATTGATCGCAAATTTGTGGAATGGCAAAGAAACGGAGGCGGAATCATGCGTGTAATCAAGAAAAAGAAGGTAAAAGGCAGTTTGCTCCTCCGGTTTGCGATTTTGTGCTTGGCAGTGTATATTATGGCCGCGCTTATCAACCAGCAGATGCAGATCAATGAGAAAAAAAGCCAGCTGGAAAGCCTGCAGGATCAGATCCAGGTGCAGGAAGTGGAAAACGAAGACCTTCGCCATACCATCGATGCCAATGAGAAGGATGGCAGTGAGTATGCGGAGCGGGTAGCGCGGGAAGAACTGGATTATGCAAAAACAGGGGAACGTGTTTTCATCATCATTTCCGGTGAATAAGGATACGGAACTCTTTTTGACTCACATATTTTAAGGAGGAAAACAGTCAGGTATGCAGCTTGAGGTAGGATCAATTCTGGAGGGCAAGGTTACAGGCATTACAAAGTTCGGCGCTTTTGTCGAACTTCCCGGCGGAAAAACCGGGATGGTTCACATTTCGGAGGTAGCTCCCACATTCGTCAAGGAAATTCGGGATTTTGTTACAGAGAACCAGACCGTCAAGGTGAAGGTGCTCAGCATCAATGAAGAGGGCAAGATCAGCTTGTCTATGAAGAAGGCGCTGGATCCGGCACAGCAGCAGCCTCCGCGCAGAGAGCCTCGGGCCGGAGGATCCCGTCCTCCCCGTCAGCCTCGTCCGGCAGCCGTGAGCCCCGGACGCCCCGGTAACTACGAATGGCAGAGCCGGCGTATTGAGGGTGGCAGCTTTGAGGATATGATGTCCCGCTTCAAGCAGAGCAGCGACGAAAAAATGTCCGATCTCAAGCGCGCAGTGGAAAGCAAGCGCGGCGGATTTTCCCGTCACAACAATTCCAGAGGATAAAGGCATCTGGCAGGCATCTGTCGGAGCCCCATTAAAAATACGGCGGCGGGAGTTCTCGCCGCTTTTTCCTTTTTACCAAAAAACAGAGGAGGTTTCTTCATGAAGATTAAAAATGCGGTCCTCCACACTATGGAGGGCATTGATTACGAAAACGGATGGATCACTGCAGAAAACGGCGTTATCACAGGTCTTGGCCCCATGGGGATTTGTCCGGAACAGCCGGGAGAAGACTGGATCGATTTGCAGGGCGCAGATGTATACCCTGGCTTTATCGATGCTCACACCCATCTTGGAATGTGGGAAGACGGCTTGACCTTTGAAGGTGACGATGGCAACGAGGAGACCGACCCCATTACCCCCCAGCTTCGGGCTGTGGACGCTTTGAACCCCATGGACCGCTGCTTCCGGGAGGCGCTGGAAAGCGGCGTGACTACTGTAATCACCGGACCGGGCAGCGCTAACCCTATTGGTGGACAGATGGCGGCGGTAAAGACCTTTGGCCGCTGCATTGACAAAATGATTGTAAAGGCGCCGGTAGCAATCAAAATGGCACTGGGCGAAAACCCCAAAAATGTTTATCACGGAAAAAACCAAATGCCGGTTACCCGTATGGCCACGGCAGCTCTCATCCGGGAGCAGCTCTATAAAGCGGAGCGGTATCTGGACGAAGTGGAAAAAGCTCGGGCTGAGGAGGACGTGGACCCGCCGGAGTACGACATCAAGTGCGAAGCTTTGCTGCCTCTTTTGCGCGGAGAGATTCAGGCTCATATCCACTGCCACCGGGCCGACGACATCTTTACCGCTATCCGCCTTGCCGAGGAATTCCAGCTGGATTATGTTATCGTCCACGGCACCGAGGGGCATCTTATTGCCGAAGAACTGGCGGAAAAGAATGCCCGTGTGTTAAACGGCCCCATTCTCTGCGACCGCTCCAAGCCGGAGCTGCGGAACCTGACTCCTGCCTGCCCCGGAAAGCTGCGGGCCGCCGGTGTGCAGACCGCCCTTATCACCGACCATCCTGTGATCCCTCTGCAATATCTGACCCTGTGTGCCGGTCTGGCAGCACGGGAGGGCATGAGCCGGGAGGATGCTCTGCGGGCGATTACCATTGAGCCTGCCAAAATCTGCGGCATTGACAACCGGGTCGGCTCCCTTGCTGTGGGCAAAGATGCCGACTTGGTAGTATTCCGTCAGGACCCGCTGCTTTTGGCGGCAAAACCGGAAAAGGTATTCGTTTTTGGCAAGGAGATCTGAAGGAGGGCTTTTCATGATTCGAGAGATTGACGCAGCAGAAATCACCCGGGAGATTCGCCGGCTGTGTATCGACGCCAACCGGGAGCTGCCCGCGGACATGGAGCAGTGCATCCGTTGTGCCGCAGAGCGGGAATATCATCCTATTGGCCGTTCCATTATGCAGGACATCTGCGACAATATGGATGCCGCCCGGGAGCTGACGCTGCCTATCTGCCAGGATACCGGCATGGCAGTGGTGTTTGCAGAAATCGGGCAGGATGTACATATCAACGGCAATTTTGAGGAAGCCGTCAACGAAGGGGTACGGCAGGGCTATGTAGAGGGTCTGCTGCGCTGCTCTGTGGTGGCCGACCCCATCCGCCGGGGGAACACCAACGACAACACCCCGGCCGTGCTCCACACCCGGCTGGTGCCCGGGGATAAAATCCATCTGATGGTGGCCCCCAAGGGCTTTGGCAGCGAGAACATGAGCCGAGTGGTGATGCTGACGCCTTCCGCCACCCGGGAGCAGATTATCGGCGCTGTGGCGGAGACGGCCCGGTTGGCCGGGGCCAACCCCTGCCCGCCCATGATGCTGGGAGTGGGCATTGGCGGCGACTTTGAGCTGTGCGCCCTGCTGGCCAAAAAGGCCCTGTGCCGGCCGGTTTCCCAGCGGAACCCGGACCCCTTCTATGCACAGCTGGAGGCAGAGATGCTGGAGGCGGTGAACAGCCTGGGCATCGGGCCCCAGGGCTTTGGCGGGCGTACTACCGCCTTGGCGGTGAACATTGAAACCTATCCCACCCACATTGCCGGGCTGCCTTTGGCGGTGAATGTAGGCTGTCATGTGACCCGCCACGGGGAGGTTGTCCTGTAAGGTCTCGGGCAATGCAACAAAAAATGTAAAATTTCTTCACGGATTGTCAACAAAACTCTTTAAAATTTTTATTGATTGTGTTATACTATAGATGAGACACAG
>CALWIS010000162.1 GCA_944380795.1 uncultured Clostridia bacterium
ATTTCCCGTGACCTGTATCATTGGGAGCATTGCCCCATTGCCCTGTATCCCGACAGTTTGGGCACGGTTTTCAGCGGCAGCGCAGTGGTGGACGAGGAAAATATCTCCGGTTTGGGCAAGGACGGCAAAGCGCCCCTTTTGGCCTTTTTTACCAGCGATGGGGAGACGGAGCAGCAGAGCATGGCTTGGAGCCTGGACGGTGGGATGACCTTCACCCGATTGCCAGAAAATCCTATAATCGCAAACCCCGGCATAAAGGATTTCCGAGACCCCAAGGTGTTTCAAAACCCGGTGCTGGGGGGCTTTAGCATGATCGTTTCTGCCCACGATCGAGCTATGTTCTACCATTCCACCGACTTAAAGCATTGGGAAAAGACCGGGGAGTTCGGCCCAGTGCCGGAGTTTTCCCAGGAAGGGTTTATTTGGGAATGCCCGGATCTGTTCCCTCTTTCCTATCAAGGAAGGGAGATATGGGTGTTGGTGCTCAGCATGATATTCCCCGCTCCGGAAGGGGGGAACCATACCGTTTATTTTATAGGGGATTTTGACGGAAAGACCTTCCTTCGCCAGCCCGGCGCCCCCATGGAATTGCTGGATGCCGGGCCGGACTTCTATGCCGGTTCCACCTATTGGGGCACCCCGCAACGTACCTTTATCGCATGGCAGGCTACTCCCGCTTATGCCGGGGAGGTTCCCACTGGGGAGTACTGCGGCCAAATGACTTTGCCCCGTGTTTTTACCCTACAGGATACCCCGACAGGGGTCAAGGTGGCGGCAAAGCCGGTGGGGCTGGAGGACAAGTTAACTGCCGGAAAAAGTGTGACAGAACCCCTGTCCGGCGAAACCTTTGCCCTGCGGGTGACAGGCCAAGGTGCCGGAAGCGTGACCCTCTTTAACGAGCAGGGGGAAGAGGTGGTGTTCGGCATCGACCAAGAAAACTGCTTGTTTGTGGACCGCAGCCGCTCTACCCATCTGCATTTCAGCGAGACATACGAAAAACCCGCAATGCAGCAGTACCGCTGCCAGCGGTTTACCACCGGAGAATGGCAGATGGAGGCGGTTTTTGACGTCAGCTCTCTGGAAGTGTATGTGGACGAAGGCACACGTTGGATGACCCAGCTTTTATTCCCCGCCAAGCCCTACACCGGCATTAAGGTGCAGGGAGAGGTTAGGGCAGAGGCTTTCCCTCTTGTGTAAAATTCTTTTGTAAACAGATTCACAAACCTTTGCCGTTGTGGCAGAATAGCGGCATAAAATTCTCAATGGAAAGGTGGATTTCCTGATGAATTCCCCCATTTTTGCCGGATATGTGGTGGCTTCTGGATTGCCCCACATTACCGAAAGCCAGGCCAAGCGTCTCACCCATTTGAATGTTGCCTTTGGCATTGTGAAGGACAAAAAGATCAACGTGGAGGAGATCGAAAAGTATTTCCGTTTTCTTCCAAAGCTCCGCGCCTATAATCCCAATTTGAATATTCTTCTTTCCACCGGCGGCGGGAACCAGATCGGCCACGGCGAAGCCACTGCCGATGAGGAGTCTTTGGCTGCGTTTGTGGAGTCCACCATGGAAGTGGTGGAGAAATACGGCTTTGACGGCATCGACTGTGACTGGGAATTCCCCGGCTACTACGGCAACAAAGAGGAAAAATACCAGTACACTAAGCTCCTTACCGCTTATCGTCAGGTGTTGGACCGTTACGGGAAAAAACGGGGCCGGAAATGTTTTTTAACCATTGCCGCTGCTGCGGGCCAGTGGTTTTTGGATGATGTGGAGATGGATAAGGTGCACCCGCTGCTGGACTTTATCAACCTGATGACCTACGACCTGCGGGGATGGAACCAGCCTACCGGCCACCACACCAATCTCTATGAGCCTAATGACGCGCCAATTAAATTTAGCACTCAGGAGGGGGTATCCCTGCTGCTGAAAGCCGGGGTTCCCGCGGAGAAGATCGTCATTGGCGCTGCTTTTTATTCCCGGCGCTGGGACGGTGTCAAATCCCAGGAAAACCATGGGCTTCATCAGGAAGCCGAGACCATTGGCGATTTTGGCCCTCACTACACCGAGATTGCGTTGATCTATGAGAAGAATCCTCGTTTTGTCAAGTACTTTGACGAAACGGCAAAAGCGCCTTTCCTGTTTGACGGAGATTCGTTTATCTCCTATGATGACCCCCGCTCCCTTTTCTATAAAACCCAGTATGTTCGGGAGAACGGTCTGGGAGGGATGATGTATTGGGAGCATACCTGCGATGCCACCGGTACCTTGTTCGACGCGATCTATAACGGTTTGTTTCTGTAAATAGCGGAAAGCGAAAGCCGCCGGCCCCTGGGAAAATTCCTCCATAGGCCGGCGGCTCTATTTTGTATGTTTTCGTATATGGCAGGATGATTCAAAAAGGTTATTTCTGATATTTGGGGTCGGTGGCGTACACTGGCTTCCCCTGTGAATAGACCCCAGGCCGCCGAAGCTGTCCAAATCCGGTTACAGCCTCCCGGCTTCCATCCACTGCGGGGTTTGCATACGTGTAATACCATTTTTGCAAAGCACAGAGCAGTTCAGCCTGTATTTCACGGTAATCCGGATTTCCTGCCAGATTTTCTTTTTCGTCGGGGTCTACTGCCAAATGATACAATTCATGGGGGCCATAAGGGTAACGATGGATGTACTTCCATTCCCGGTTGCGAATCATGCGGCTGGCTCCATATTCATCCAAAATTACAATATGGTTGTCGGCATCGGCGCCATGGAGCAATACCTTGGAAAAGCTTTTGCCCGGCAGATCTTCCGGCAGAGAAGCCCCCAATTCCAAAAGCTCATTTAGAGTCTGAATAATGTCATAATGGCTGCACATACTGGAAGTTACTTTCCCGGAAGGAATACGCCCCGGCCACCTGGCAATAAACGGAACCTTTACAGCCGTATCAAACAGGTTAAAGGGGAAGGTCCCATTTCCTTTTCCCCATATGCCGTGGTGTCCCATATTCATGCCATTATCCGCTGTGAAGATTACCAGAGTGTTTTCGGCAATTCCCAGTTGTTCCAGTCGGTCTAACAGTTTTCCCACTCCGGCATCCATAGCCGTTACGGCAGCATAATATCCCCGCAGCAGCCGTTTGCGTTCTTCTCCAGTTCCACCAGGGGCGGTATCAATGCGGTTTGGATGCAGAGGCTCATCCGGCGTAGCGGTAAAGGCGCAGTCACGATATGGTCAGCTATGTGTTCCTGTCCACTGGAATCCATCTTTTGCTTGCCGGATTCTTCTTCGGGTTAGGGTATGGGATTTTGCAGCCCCTTTTCCAATCTTTTGTTACCGGGACCACGCCTGCACCTAAACGCGGAGTGGCAAACGCTACCTATATGCTGTCTTATGATATCGGTATCGGCATTGGTTCTCTTTTGATGGGATGTTTACAGGAGACCATTGGCTTATCGCTGGGATTTGCATTAACAGCTATTGCCTATGTCATTGGCGTGATCGTCTATATCGTATATGTGGATGGATACTATAACAAAATGAAAACGAAATTCTGTAATATGATGGCAGATGGTACGGATATCATGGTATAACCATGGTGTACCTCCAAAACTGGTGTTAAAACAGAAGGCCGGACCCGAAAATCGGGCCCGGCCAGTTTGTTTTTATGGAAAGATAGGGGAAAGAATCAGACAACACCCTGAGCCAGCATAGCGTCGGCAACCTTGACAAAGCCGGCAATGTTAGCACCCATGACATAGTTCTTAGCATGGCCATACTTCTCAGCGGCTTCGTCAGCCTGTTTGAAGATGTTTTCCATGATGCCCTGAAGCTTCTGGTCCACTTCTTCGAAGGTCCAGGAGAGACGCATGCTGTTCTGGCTCATTTCCAGAGCGGAGGTAGCCACGCCGCCGGCGTTGGAAGCCTTACCAGGAGCAAAGAGTACGCCATTCTTCTGGAAGACCTCAGTAGCTTCCATGGTGGAAGGCATGTTGGCACCTTCTGCCACAGCGATTACGCCGTTCTTAACCAGTGTCTTAGCGTCTTCCTCGTTGAGTTCGTTCTGAGTAGCGCAGGGGAGAGCGATATCGCAGGGAACAGACCACACGCCTTTGCCCTCATGATACTCGGAGTTGGGACGATACTTCTTGTACTCGCTCAGGCGCTGACGGTTAACTTCCTTGATCTCCTTAACAGCAGCCAGATCGATTCCTTCGGGGTCGTATACCCAGCCGGTGGAGTCAGACAGGGTAACAACTTTTGCACCCAGCTGGAATGCCTTTTCAGCAGCGTAGATTGCCACGTTGCCTGCGCCGGAGATGACAACGGTCTTACCCTCCATGGAGAGGCCATTCTTCTTCAGCATAGCATTGGTGAAGTACAGCAGGCCATAGCCGGTAGCCTGGGTACGTGCCAGGGAGCCGCCATAAGTCAAGCCCTTACCGGTGAGAACGCCCTCATAGGCGTCGCGGATGCGCTTGTACTGACCAAACAGGTAGCCGATCTCACGGCCGCCTACGCCGATGTCACCAGCAGGTACGTCGGTATCA
>CALWIS010000163.1 GCA_944380795.1 uncultured Clostridia bacterium
TGAGCTTTTCTAGGAAAACGTTGAAAGAACGTGTGGGTGGCTAATATGAGAAAGAAATTAAGATGGGTGTTACAGTACTATTCTGGATTTAAAATTGCGGTGGTGTTTTTAATTGCTGCGGTGTTTGTTTCTGTCTTTATATTTCTAAACGCCATCACGGGCCTGTTTGATATTTCAGAATCGCAGAAGGTTTACCGAAATTCTACCCTTCAAAATAGTGTGTACTATATGCCATCCAATGATTTGGATGCAGATGCTTCTAGCAATACCTCGCTCAATATATCGTTCTTATCTGAGTTATCTGGAGTAAAGGATGTGGTTTATATGCGAAGTTTGGCAGTGATAGACCGGAATGATCCAAATCCTGAGGACCCAGTAGTTTACAATATGAATTTCTATCCCGAAACCGCTGCAAACGCCTTTCATTTCGCACCACTGGAAGGAAAATGGCTCACAGATTTTGATGGAACAGAGAAGGAGGAGGGATACCTTCCTGTTGTAATTAGCGGATATTGGTTTCGCAATGTGCACATAGGAGATACCATAGAAATGCAAACGACAAATTTGGCGAATCCAATCCACGTGAAAGTGGTAGGAAAAATTCTGGGAAGTTTTCTCTGTGTGCCTCAGTTTGGCGTATCCATGCTGTCGCCCACCACGCAAAATATGGTGAGTTCCCTTAACAATCTATTGTTTGCAAGAGAAGAAGATATGGAAGCGTTATATGGACTGGATATGTGTACCATGTCTTATGGGTGTTTTCTTCGTTGGGAGGATACTGCTTCCGAGGTTGAAAAGAAGTCTACCATGGACTATCTATCCAACCATGGGGGCGTTGCCACCTACGATGATATTATGCAGAACACGGATACATCTTTTTGGGATTCTTGCCGGTATGCATTGGCGATACCCCTCATCCTTTTAATTGTCACATGGATGGCGTTTGTGTCCTTGTTTTTTATTATTCTCAATGTCAAATCAAAGGATTTACGCGTGTATTTTATTTGCGGATTTAGTAAACGGGGTGCATTGATTTCTTTCTTTCTGAGCATGGTGTTGGTAGTTACGATCCCCTGCTTGCTACTGGCGCTGATATTCTATCAGTTTCCTATGCTCTCAACCGGAACGGTGTTGGAGACTTTGATTTTAGGAGGAGAACTCAATGATATTGCCGTATTTAGTCTAGTGGTAGTACTGGGATATTTAACACTGTGTTGGATGGTAGCGCTGGGATTTTCCTACCAGCTGTTCCGGAATCAATCTGTTTTTGAATATTACAGGAGGAATTATGATTAAGCTCACGAATATCAGCAAGTATTATGATTATTCCTCTGGGCGGACGTATGCCCTTCGGAATGTATCACTCACGATAGATCAGGGAGAATCCGTGGCCATCGTAGGAAAGTCGGGAGCAGGGAAAACGACCCTTCTCAACATCATCGGCGGTTTGGACACATTTCAGGAAGGAAGTTATTTTTGGAAAGACCAAGATCTCTCCAAACTGAGCGACAGTCGCTTAGCAAAATTCCGCAATGAATCCGTAGGTTTTGTGATCCAAGATTTTGCCTTAGTCCCTCATAAAACCGCATTATTCAACGTGATGTTGCCCATGTATTTTGATAAGACTCCGCACAAACTCATGAAGCCCATGGCCTTGGAATCACTGGATCAGATGGAAATTTCCCATCTGGCAAATAAAAAGGTGTCTGTACTGTCTGGAGGAGAGAAACAGCGGGTTGCCATTGCGCGAGCGATTGTAAAAAAGCCAAAAGTGATATTGGCAGATGAGCCAACAGGAGCATTGGATGCCGCGACCGGAAAATCTGTCATGGAGGCCTTAATGGATTTGAATCATAGGGGAGTAACCCTTCTGATTGTTACCCATGATAAAGATGTGGCGAGCTATTGTGACCGCCAAATTGTGTTGGGCGATGGTCAAGTCAAGCATGATCGTAAAAACTATGCTATTAAGACAGAATGATCTGCGATTCGGTCAAAAAATTGTTTGTGATACTCCAAGTGTGCTACAATAATCTCGTAGGATGTAGTTCGGAATTGGGATTGTTAAAACTCTCAGATTCCTTTTCAGAACTAAGCCAGATAAAAAGTAAAAGAGTTGGATTCAATGGGCGTATGGAGTCCTGACAGTGTTGCTGAGAGCGGTTGTATTTACTTTAACTAAAGAATAGAACAGAACCCGTTAAGTAAAAGGGCGGTGGACTTCCCCGCCCTTTTACTTTTATGTGATTTTGAGAAGATATGACTTACCAAATACGGTTCCTCTGCGTCTAATAATATTCTGGCTCATCCATCTAATTCGGAGGTGTTGCCTATGAAGAAGAAAAGAGCTCTTTTCGTCGGCGGTGCTGTGGTGCTGTTTGCAATAGCAGCCGTGGTGCTGGTTAATCTGTACCCAACGCTGGAACTTTACTACATGGCCGGGCGCACAGGCCAAGACGTGATCACAGTCACCAACTCGGAGGGAGAAACCTCTCAAGTGCTGGGCATTGAGGACTACACACCACCCACCATTCCGCCAGATGCCCTTCAAGAGGGGAGCAAAGGCACCACCCATTCTTTCCCTTTGGACAGTGGAGGGAGCCTGGATTACACGCTAAATGACGTTCATTTTTATGATTCATTTGCGGACTCAGGTATCGACCCATCAGAACTGATGCGCAGCGAAGGTGTGACCCAGCTTTTGGACGAATACCAGTTTTTTGTGGCAGACTTTACCGTTACCAGTCACGGAGCGGTCCCCGACTACGAATTGAATAATGGCTCCCAAGGATTCCTCATGGATATCGGCCCATACGAAACTCCTGAGGTGGAAGGGCAATACACCATACCTAGTGAAGTGCTGTGCTATTTCAGCGCCCACCCTCCCATTTCAGACACCTCAACAGATTACTTTGCATTTACTCTGGAGGATGGAGAATCCCTGGACTTTCAAATTGGCTGCCTGGTGCCCTCGCAGATCGTGGAGGACCAGCGGGTCAGTTTGATTTTAGGGCCTACAGATTCCGGCTTGGTCTATGACCTGTTTGACGCGGATTCTGGGGAGGAAACACCATGATAAGTAAAACTGTGAAATTGGAACTGAAAAAGGCCTTTCGTTCCCCTTGGTTCTTTTTGAGCCTGGCGGTGCTGTTGCTCTGCGCCCTGATGAGTACTGTATACAGTATCGACAGCTACCAGAACATCCTTCGCAACGGCTTCCCCCACTATTTTGAAAACGGCAAGATGACAGTCAACGAGTATTACGCCACCTGGAACTGCTATCAGAAATGGATTGGTTCGGAACTGGTAAGCTTGGCATCCACACTGTTTTTCACGCTGCTGCCTGTCTGCGCGGTGCTGCCCTATGCCTCTGCTTTCCACCAGGAGCGAAAGGTCGGCTATCTGCGGGTGGTGGTTCCCCAGTGCGGAAGAAAGCCCTACTTTTTTGCAAAAACTCTGGCGGTGTTCCTAACGGGAGCTGTGGTGGTCGTTCTTCCCCTGTTGATGAACTTTTTAGCTGTGTCCGCCTTTGTCCCCGCCACAGCACCCCAGGTCAACTATAGCTTTTATAACTATGTCCTTTTCGGAGACCTGTGGGCAGACCTGTTTTTTGATCAGCCACTGCTGTATGTTCTTCTGTACATCCTGCTGGACGGCCTGTTTGGCGGGCTGCTGGCATTGTTTGCTTTCGCTTTGTCCTTCCTGATCCCCAACCGGGTGGTGATCTTGGTGCTGCCCCTGCTGCTGTTGCTGGGGCTGGACTACCTCTCCACCATGGCAGCAGGATTCTGGTCAAGCACTCCTATGACCATCTCCCTTTTGGACCTGCTTCGGGCCGCCCACGACGCCACTGCCAGAGGCTGGGTGGTGGCTCTGGAAGCTGGTATCCTGGCTGTGTTCTCTGGGGCAATCATTTGGCTGCGAGGTGTGCGCAGTGAAGTTTATTAAGTTTTTTCATCTGGACTTCCGCCGGGGGATGCACACAGTCTGGCGGCTCTATCTGTGTGGAACAGTTTTATTTGCCCTTCTGTGCTTGGACTTTTGGAACCGCTCCCGTATCTTTTTGGAGCTGTACCCAGGAACCTCTCGCAGCTTGGGCGATTTGGCGCTGTATATTTTTGGCGGCATGAAGAAATTCATTCCCACTCCAGGAGCAGTATTTCCATTCCCCACGGTTTGGCTGCTGGTGATGGCCCTGGCCTGCTTTTCTTCCCTGTGGTATCCCTTGGAGGATTTGTACGGGTTTGGGAAAACACTGCTGACCGCCTGTCAAAGCCGCAAACGGTGGTATTTGGCAAAAGCAATGTGGTGCGGTGTGACTGTGTCCCTTTATTTTGCGCTGGGATGGGTTGTACTGCTATTGGGGTGTTTGGCCATGGGAGGAAAGTTCACCTGGACCATTTCCCCCTACATGATGGAACTGATGGAGATCACAGATGTGGCCAGCACCGTAGAGGAATGGCGGCTCACTTTGCAGCTGACCCTGCTGCCCTGGCTGGTAGCTGTAACACTGTCCCAACTTCAGCTGTGTCTCTCCTTGTGGATGCAGCCAGTGCTGGGGTGGGTGGTATCCATTGTGGTGCTGCTCAGTTCCGCCTATTACGCCAGCCCCTTCCTGCTGGGAAACTACGCTATGGCTCTGCGGGACCAGCAAGTTCTGTCCGATGGGGTAATCTGGCAGGTGGGCGTCCTCTACTGCATGGGGTTGTTGTTGCCCTGCGTATTGGCGGGGCTGATCTCTTTCCAACATACAGACATTTTGGGAAAAGAGGGGAAATCATGAGCATCATTTTTGAAAATGTCACAAAAACCATCCGCGGGAAAACAGTCCTGCAAGGCGTGACCTTGTCCTTGGAGACTGGCCGTGTCACAGGACTGCGGGGAATCAACGGTTCTGGAAAGACTATGCTGCTGCGGCTGCTGGCCGGACTGATCCATCCCTCGGAAGGAAAAATCACCATAGACGGAAAAACGCTGGGAAAGGATATGGAGTTCCCGCCTAGCATGGGATTGTTAATCGAAAACCCTGCTTTTTTAGGCCAATACACTGGCGCTGAAAACCTGGAAATGCTGGCGTCCCTGCACCAAAATGTGGCCAAAGAAGATGTGCGGACATTGTTGGAAAAAGTGGGGCTTGCCGCCGATGGGGACACCAAGTATCGGAAATACTCTCTGGGAATGAAGCAGCGGCTGGGGATTGCCGGGGCCATTTTGGGAAAGCCAGAACTGCTCCTTTTGGACGAGCCCACCAACGCTCTGGACACCAAGGGTGTGGAACTGCTGCGGGAAATCATTGGAGAGGAACGGCAGCGGGGAGCCGCTGTCGTGGTTGCCTGCCATGACGCTGCTTTCTTGGAATCTGTCAGCGATGAGATCTACTGCTTGGAAAACGGCCAGCTGACAGACCACCTGATCCTCCGGGAGAAGGGAGGCTCAAAACCGTGAAGAAACTGGGAATCCTCGTGGGCGCTTTTTGCCTGCTGGTGATCGCAGGCCTATGGATTTGGAGGTTCCAAATCACGGAGAAAGAACGGGTGCAGACCACTGACATGATCTATTCTGCGGGAGAGGCCGTTCCCTTTGGGGAGAACTTTTTCTGGAGCAACTCGGAAAACGCTAACGGTTACACCATCACTGTGGACAGCGCCCAAACACGTAATGTCCGGGAGTTCTTGGAAGAGAACGGCTCCTCTTGGGAGAAGGTCTATCCGGAAACAGAAGAGAGCCTGCCTCGCTCAGAAATGGTTTATCTCGTTACCGCCACTGTGAAAAACGAGAGCAACGAGGACGGCATGGTGCAGTTTGGCAACTTTATGATAACCAGCGGGTCTATTCTGCTGCAGCTGGACGGGACATTAAACAACTTCTCCGCCCCGGAACTTGCCAACGCGGGCTCCTTTGTGCTGCCGGTGGGAAAAGAACGTACCTTTACCTTTGCTTTCACCCCGGACAGCGCCACCGTGGCGGCAGATGCAAAGGGCTTGTACCGCCGCATGGAGCAAGGGGATTTTTACTTGTGTATTTCCCAAGTGCCGGAACGGCGTTTGATTGCGTTGCCCTGAAAAACCGGATAGGCAAAAAAACCTACCGTTTCATCGAAAAAACGGGTCAGTCCAATCTGCGTGCTATACTGAAATGAAAACCTATGGAAAGTGAGGTAGATTCCCATGAAACATACAACATCTTTGCGAAAACGG
>CALWIS010000164.1 GCA_944380795.1 uncultured Clostridia bacterium
GCCCATAGTCCCGTTGGGCGGCGTAATTCTCAAAGAATAAATTTTTTAGATAAAAACCTCTTGCTTGCTGCTTGCAAACCATTGATATGACTGGATTTTTCCAAGTCCTATAATTACACTCCGACCAAATTAAGCCTGAAACGTAAATTGCGTTTCAGGCTTAATTTTTTATTTGCATTGTATTTACGTCCACGTTGAGTATCTAAATCGTCAATTCTTTCCATACGGAATATCATGAAAGAATCCGAAAGGGGCATAAAGATATGTGTGGTGGTATCATCCGCCAAAAGATTGTATCAGCCCATGTAAATAGAAAAAGCTTTTACATATTTACATGGGAGGCATAGACATGAAAGAAAACAAGTATGATAACGAAATATTTTTCCAAAAATACAGCCAGATGTTGCGCTCTCAAAAGGGCTTGCAGGGTGCAGGAGAATGGTCAGAGCTGCAAAAAATCCTTCCTGATTTTGATGGGAAGCGAGTTCTTGACTTAGGGTGCGGTTATGGTTGGCATTGCAAATATGCTGCCGAGAATAAGGCCTTGTCGGTTCTTGGAACAGATATTTCTCAAAAAATGATTCAGACCGCACAGAGCATCAATCCAGCGCCGCAAATCGATTACCAATGTATTGCTATGGAAGACTTACGCTTTCCCGATTATACGTTTGATGTGGTCCTAAGTTCCTTAGCCTTTCATTATATAAAGGATTTTAAACCACTGGTCGCAAACATTGCCAGATGGATAAAGCCAGGCGGAAACTTTGTCTTTTCGGTAGAGCACCCCGTTTTTACCTCCTATGGGACACAGGATTGGTATTATGATGAAAATGGAAAAATCCTGCATTTTCCAGTGGATAACTACTACTATGAGGGACGCAGAGAAGTTATATTTTTAGGAGAAAAGGTTATAAAATATCATCGGACAGTAACCACCTACCTAAACACACTGCTTCAAAACGGATTTGAACTGCAACATGTTATAGAACCACAGCCGCCTGAAGAAATGATGGATATTGAGGGGATGAAGGATGAAATGCGCCGTCCGATGATGCTGTTGGTTTCAGCTGATAAAAAATGATCTAAATAGAAAACCACTCGTTTGGCATAACGAGTGGTTTTTTTGTTTTTCATTCAGCTGCCTGCAATTAACAAAAAACACACAGGAAGAAGCGTTCCTTCCTGTGTGTTCATTTGCTAAGACCAGTTATTTACCTAAAGATCAATCCTCGACTTTTTTCTGAATCGTGGTAGCCTCAAAGGAACCAATAGCCTTGCAGACACCGCATACGTCAGGGCGCTGCTCGTAGGTTGCTCCACAGAACATACAGCGGTATCCCCGCACGGTGACCACCTGCTTCTCCTTCACGGGAGCAGCTGGTGCCTCCTTTGAATCCTCAGAAGAACTACTCCCCAGCGCAGTCAGTGCGGCCAGAAAACGGAATTCGTGGTCCTTCTCAATCTTTGCAATCTGATCAAAAAGCTTTCCTACCTCTTCAAACCCCTCTTCTCGGGCTACTTGGGCAAAGGAAGGATACATGCTGCTCCACTCTCCATATTCCCCTTGGATGGCTTCCTGAAGGTTCGCAGCGCTGTTACCCACCCCTTTAAAATACTGGTAAAGCAACCGACCATGAATTCCTTCGTTCTGTGCCATCTTTTCGAACAGTTCTGCTACCTCCGGATGCCCCTCTTGCTTGGCTTTCTCTGCAAAAAAGAGATACTTATTGCGCGCCATCGACTCCCCACTAAAAGCGGCCAGCAAGTTTTGTTCGGTACGAGAGCCTTTTAGATTCATTGTCATACCTCCATAATATATAATAATAAGAATCATTATTATATATTATGAACTTTTTTCTTAGGTTTGTCAAGAGGAAAGGAAAATAAATTAGGCAATACTTCTTATATTTTTTAAGGTAGTACAACACATCCCTGCGCTTTTGGATATACATTTTGCGTTATAATTAGGAATAATTCCAAAACATATTTTATCGTGCACGAAGAATGTTAACCTACGATAACGACATTTGATAAAAATTATAGTACACTCATTTTAGATATATCTATGGAGGGGTATTACATTTTGAATATAAGTAATTTTCTAAGAGAAACTCTTCAAATAGAAAATCCTGCTTTAATTTGTGAAATGCTCGCTATGTGCAAAATAGATTTGATAAAAAAAGGAAAACAGCTGATTCGCCAAGGGCAACAGGTGGATTCTGTCTATTTCCTTGTGGAGGGAATTTGCAGAGGCTTCTTTTCCGACATTAACGGAAAGGATATTACAGATTCTTTAGTTGCTCAAAGTGGCCTTCCACTGATTGCAGCGACTGATTTTAAAGCGCCTGCCCCCATTTCCATCCAGGTACTGGTAGATTCCCGTGTGCTGCGCATTTCTACCGCAAATTTTGAAAGCTTATTGAGTCGCTTTCCCGATGCTTCGGCCATATACCAAAACATTTTGATCTGGTATGGAAATTTTCATAGAGAGCTAAAAATTATGGCCTATCAATATGATACCAACCAAAGATATCACTGGTTTTTAGAGAAATATCCTACTGTTATCGACAAAATCAGCCACAAATACATTGCCTCCTTTCTCAATATGTCTCCGGTCACATTGAGCAGGCTGATTCATACTTCAGATTCTCAATAATCCCTACGTTGAAAAAACATGGAGAGCACCACATGGAAAACACATTTAAAACGAATTACCTTAAACCTCTTCCCATTGCAATGTTTATACTTCCATTTTTATTTGGACTATTTCATGAATTTATCGCATGCTTTGTAAGCGCAATATTCTTGATATATATTCTGGTAGAGACCATCCGCCAGAAATCCATTACTCTTTCTTACGGTACATCCTTTTTAGCGGTAGCTGTTATTGTGGCTGGATATTTATTATCTGCATTTTGGGCTATAGATAAAGGGATGGCCTTTTTTGGTTTTTTTAAGTTTTTACCCGCCTTGTTATGGAGTGTTATCATCCTTCCCAAATCATCGGAAGAAAAGAAGGTTCTTCTATCTGTCATACCATGGTCTGGAGCCATTATGACGGTCCTTTCCTATTTATTATCTTTCTTTGCTGTTTTTGATGGGTACTTTTCTGTCGCGGACCGTTTAGCTGGATTTTTTGGATATCCCAATACCTTTGCTCTATTTTTGCTTATCGGGTTTATTATTCTGGCAACCTCTGAAAAATTGAATGTATATTCCCTTATTCTTGGGCTCGTCCTTTTGTTTGGCATTTTCCAAAGCGGCAGCCGAACGGTATTCGTTTTACTGGTTGTTACTGCTGTCCTGATTGTGATTTTCCGGAATGATAAAAAAATCCGGCTGGCCATCTTGATCGGGCTCCCCTGCTTAGTGGTTTTTAGCATACTGTTTGTTATATTTACAGGAAATATACAAACAGTAGGGAGATTTTTAACTTCTTCTTTATCTTCCAGTACCTTTTTGGGAAGATTGCTCTATTTTCAGGATGTTTTGCCAGTGATCCTACAAACCCCCTTTGGCTTAGGATATGACGGGTATCAGTTTGCCCAATCCGCCTTCCAAACCGGCGTTTACAGTACGCGGTATGTCCACAACGACTTTTTGCAGCTGCTGATTGATATTGGATGGCTGCCCACTCTTTTGCTGGTGGCTGCTATTGTAAAATCCTTTTTTCACAAAGGAAAATCTTTACAGCACCGGCTGATAATCGCTGTCATTTGCGCGCACTGTATGTTTGATTTCAGCTTGCAATTTACAGTTATCTTTATGATTCTGGTACAGGTGCTGGAGTATAACCACAGCAAGAAGCTTACGCTTTCCTCTTCCGCAAAAGGTGCTGCGGCTATCTCCCTGTCTTGTGTAGCAATGGTCTCCCTGTATTTTGGAAGTGCAGCCTGTGCTTACTATTTTGGCGCTTATCAAACAGCGGCTTCTCTTTATCCTGCTTACACTGAAGCGCAGATCCGCTTAATGCTCGCAGAAAAAGACCTTGAAAAATCTCACGAATATTCAGATAAAGTCCTTTCTCTTAACCAAAGCGTAGCACAAGCCTATGACATCCAAGCAATGTATGATTACAGCAAGGGCGATTTTGCCGGTGTGATTGAAAATAAGGAGAGATCCCTTTCGTTATCTCCCTATACCCTAACCAGCTATACAGACTATCTGGATATGCTGGGGATCGGCATCCAGCTTTACCAACAGGCCGGGGACGGTCAGAGTCTCCAATATTGCGCACAGCAAGCAGCCCAGATCCCAAACAGGCTGCAAGCTGTGAAGGAAAAAACCAGCCCTTTGGCATGGAAAATTGCGGATAAACCTCAGCTGGAGCTGCCGGAAGGATATGAGGAGCTGCTGCAGTTTTGCGAAGCGCTTTCCGATTAGCAATTCAGGCGCAAACGCGCTTTGAATAATAAAAAAAGAGGAGAGAAAAAACATGAAAACAGGCAAAAAACGCCGGTTATGGTCGTTACTGTTGGCGATGGCGTTAGTCATCTCCACTGTAACAGGCATAGCGGCACAGGCAGAAGTCGTAGGCGATTGGAACTATGAGTTTTTGGAAGACGGCACCATTGCCATCACCGATTACTTTGGTTCCGATGCAGAAGTAACAGTTCCTTCTGAAATCGATGGATACCAAGTCACCGAGATTGGAGATTATGCTTTCGATTCTTGCGGCACCCTGACCAGCATCACCCTTCCCAAGGGCATTGTACGCATTGGTGATTATGCTTTTGGATGGTGCAGCTCCTTGGAAAGCATGGCGATCCCGGAAGGCGTCCTTTCCATTGGGAATTCTGCCTTCTACAGCTGCTCTTACCTAAATAGTATTACCATTCCCGAAACCGTTACCTCTATCGGCAACTATGCCTTTGCGTGGTGCGACTCTTTGACCAGCATTTACTTCCCGAAAAGCGTTGCTTCCATTGGGGAGAATGCTTTCAATGGATGCACTTCCCTGTCTGATGTTACCTTTTCCGAAGGCCTCCTGTCCATCGGAAATTCTGCTTTTTCAAGCTGTGAATCTCTGAAAAACATTACCCTTCCCGAAGGTCTGAACACAGTTGGTGACTACGCTTTTTCAAGCTGTAGTTCCCTTACCAGCCTTACCATTCCCCAAAGTGTTGCCTCCATTGGCGATTACGCTTTCGCATGGTGTACCCCCCTGTCCGAGATTTCCCTTACCGGAAACAAAACCGTGTTTGGAGTCCAAGTCTTTTTTGACACTGCTTATGCAGAGGATGAAAATCATTGGAAAGATAATTATCTGTACGTGGGTGAGCTGAAAGTAACAGGAGCTTTCGACTATTCTGTAGATGGGAACGGCAATGCAACCATCGTGAATTATGGTTCTCCGGTTAAAGACGTAGTAATCCCCTCTGAAATTGACGGTCATAAGGTAATTGAAGTAAGCGGACTGAGTGCTATCAGCTCTTTTATGACCAGCCTTACGATCCCGGATACCGTGGAAACCATTGGAAAATTTGTGGTGCATTACTCCCCTGCTCTGGAAAAAATTGAAGTGGACGAGAACAACGCTACTTACACCTCTATAGATGGCGTGCTCTTTAGCAAGGACCAGACCACCTTGGTCAAGTATCCTGCTAACAAAGCTGGAAATAGCTACACCGTTCCTAACACGGTAACCTCCATTGCCTATAACGCTTTTAACTGCTTTGTCCCCACTTCTTTATCAGAGGTCGTCATCCCCGCAAGCGTTACTTCTATTGATGAAGACGGCGTATTCAACCTTAATACTTTAAAAACCATCTATGGTGAAAGCGGCTCTTATGCCGAGACCTACGCTCAGGAACATGAAATCGACTTCCAGCCTCTGGGCGAGAAACCAGATGTCAGCTATGATTTACCCGATGGCGTTACTGTGGATGGCGATAGCTCCTTCCCTGAAAACACCGTGGTAAAGGCAGAATCCGTTACAGAAGGCGAGATCTACGACCGCGCCCAAGCTGCATTGAAAGACGCAGCTGTAGGAGGCAGTTTGGCAGTATTTGAGTTTACCGCAACCTTAGGGGAATTTACTATACAGCCTGAAGAAAAGATCTCTGTCACCTTTGCTATCCCCAGTAACCTTTCTGCGGAAAACCTGAAAATGGCTTATGTAGCTGTGGATGGAACTATGGAGGATATCCCGGTAACCGTTGACAAAGCAACTGGTACTGTCATTGCCGAACTGGAGCACTTCAGCACCTATGTGCTGTACAACGCCAAGGCAGAGGACCCCGGTGATACCGAAGAACCCGGCGATACCGAGGAGCCCGGTGATATCGAGGAGCCTGGCGATACCGAGGAGCCCGGTGATACCCAGAAGCCTGGCGACAACGAGAAGCCCGGCGATACTGAGAAGCCTGGCGATACCGAGAAACCCGGCGATAACGAGAAACCCGGCGATACTGAGAAGCCCAGCGATAACGACAACACCGGTAACAACGAGAAGCCTAGTGACAACAACAATACCGACAATAATACTGCCCATACTCCCCAAACCGGAAATCATTCTAACGCAGTAGGAGTATTTGCTATTGGTATCGTTTCGGTATTTGCCCTGATCCTTTTGGTCTCTTATAAGAAGAAGGTTTCTTCTAAGTAATTCCTCAACTATCCTAAAAGCAGAACGGAGGCAACTGTAGTTGCCTCCGTTCTCCTTTTGTTTATAAAGTTAGTGGGATCACTTTTAGGCACATAAGGACGATTTCCCTATGCATTATTCTTTACAGGTTCGCGATCTTATTCCCTAAAATATTGATGACTGTGTCTTCCCCTTTAGATCTGAGGAATGCCTTCTTTTCTGCCACACTCATGCTTGAGATTTGCGGATATTTTTGGCGGGTTCTCTGCATCACCAGCAATATGTAAGCCGTATCAGAAGTAGAACCTATAATCATGCCACCATTTACACTTTCTAGTTCTTCATTATCCAAGTCTTTTTTCTCATCCAGTATTTCACTCATTCCCTGTGCCTCCTATCAAATAAATTTTTTTGCAAATAATTTCATTTACGTACTGTACAACTGCTATTTCTTTGTTTACATATTATTATTGTACGATTATAGCAAATTGTCAATAGGCAGTGGATTTCTCTTTACCTTCCAGAATCTTTTCAGAACCAATTAGGACATTACGGAAGCGATAGCCGCCACCTTAGCGTTCAAACTCTCCACCTCGCTCTTTTCAATGGACTTAATACCTGCAGCAGACAGCCCTTCGCCCAGCGCTGTACAGGCTTCCTGCAGCAACTTATTTTGCTCGCTGACCTTGGAACGATCCTCGTCATCCTGATTCTTAAAAGGAGAAGCAATCAAACGGCCATACAGACTCAATGCTTTTTTATGCTGGGCTTCAAACTCTATGCCGCGCTGAAAATAATCATCATGCAGCTGCCGCCATTCTTCTCCTGTTTTTCCCTGCAGCTTATCGAAGAAAGCACTTTGGATACGCTCTTCCACGATCTCTCCCTGCGCAACCTGTGCAGAACGTTTTTTCACTTGCTCTGCTTGCTTAGTAGACGCAGCTTGCGCAACTGTTGTTATAGGATTCATCAAATTCGCTAAATGGGTTCCAATCAATTTATCCAGAAGGGAACTTACAAATTTCTGATTTTCCTCTAGAAAAGCCTCTCGAGTCTCCTGTGTACGGCCAGCCGCGATTCGGTCATACTGTTGGCCATATTCTGTTTTTTCCCAACCCATGCGCTCTTCAGCGGATGCAAAAGCATTGTTCATTACCGCAAAGTCTGTATTTTTTCGAGCATCATTTGCTGTGTCCAAGCTGTTTGCACGGGCAGCCTCTACTTCTATGCGTTTTTTCTCTGCTTCTTTGGAGAGTTTCACCAGCTTTTCTACTATAGTTTTATGGTCTCTCTCAAGTTTCGAAGCCTCTTTCTTCTCCTTTTCTGTGGAAGCCTTGGAGAGGGCATCCATGCGCTCTAAGGTCAGGATGTCCTGATCTTGCAAGTCCTTCTTGTTCTGCTCTAACACATCCAATTCTGCACTAAGACCCAGCAGGGACTTATTGGATTTTTTGACCTTTTGGAACCGGTCGCCGATGAGGCTGTTAATAGTGCCCAGATGTTGGCTGAGAAGCTTCGAATTTTTCTTATCTGTCTCAGACTGTGTAGGAGATGCCTCTTGATTTCCATTAGCGCTTAGCTCCATATTTCGCATTTTCTGGCTCAAACTCAAAGCCATCGCATATTCTGCTTTCCAGCTTTTATCATTATATCCTTTATATGCCTTAAAGGTATTGAACAGCGCCAAAGGATCCATCATAGCTAACTGCCGGATATATTTCGGATCCTTCCGTTTTTGATCCTGTTCCTGTAAAAAGATGTACCAATTCTTGTCGGGGTCTCCGTTTTCATTCACAGAGATACCGGCTATCTCCGCGACCTGTTTGGTGTCTTCTCGTATGAGTTCCCCACGGTGGGCCATCTCCAACATTTTTGGAAGGATCTTTCGTAATCTTTCCAGGGTTTCTTGCACTTTTTTGTAATTCGCGGCAGAATCCTTCATGGTTCCTTCCAGCATTTCCAAAATGACGATGGACTGCTTTAACCGCAAGGTATCACGAACCTCACCCAGACCCAACGCATCCTCGTTTTCATCCAAAATCCGGCAGACTTCCTCGTTATCCGCTTCCATTTGATTGATAGAAGTGGTGAGGGCCTCCAGCTTTTGCACTTCTTCATCAAAGTGGAAGGCGCCAGGCTTATTAAAGTTGATCTGGGAGTTGGTTTCGATTTGCAGCTCGTCGTTCAGATAAAAGATCTTTCCGCTGATAGCCGCATTTCCCAGGTTGTAGTGGAAAAGGTTCCAAGACTTCTTTAACGATTTAGTGGAAGAATCAAAGACTGAAGGCACCTTTGCTCCTGCCTTTACTGCCACGTCAAAATTCAAGGCAGCAGTAAAATCATACATAAAGTGTGTCTGCTCACGGTCCATGGAAAGTGCCTGGGCCAAGGTAGGTTTGGAGGAATCATACAGAGCGCCGATAGCGCCATCGATCTTACCAGTAGCATCCAATCCCAGACTTCCTTCCAGTCCCAGACTGACATTCAAACCCGGCACACCAATGACCACATAGGCTCCCACACCGGCGCCCACCGAAACACCACAGCTGGCCCCCATTTTTCCCAAAAAAGAGCCCGAAGAAAATTCAACGCCCGCTTCGCCTGCAAAATCCAAGCCGGCATCCAGAAAAGCATTAACATTCACTGTGAGCATGGGGAGAATGGGATAGGCAAAGAGAGGAGGTTCAAAAATGCGCTTCTTGGCAGTTTTATCACTTTTCCTGTTTTCAGGAAGATAATAGGAACCCCGCAAGGCCGCCCCTACCTTTTTGTTACGCTCGTAATTAAAAAGCAGGAGCAGGTCATCGGTAATGGGGACATTACTTTGAACACTCTTTACCATCACATTTTTGGGGTTCAGTTCAAAACCTCTGGCACCATACCGGATCTCTGTGGCCAAGAATTCCACCCTTGGCATAATGGTAATCAGTTTTTGCAGGAACGAAACAACAGAATCATCTTCGCCTCCGCCATCGATATCCACCGTTTCGGAATCAGCGTCATTTCGAGAAATGGACACGTCCTTTAGGATAAACCCTTGCCCTGTTTCCTCTGGCTCAACCGAACTTATCTCGGCGGTACCGTATCCCCGGATAGCCAGCTTTAGATCGCTGAGCCCCTCAAAGGAAGGGGCATAACCCTTTTCTTTGAGCATTCCCAAAGTCGCCTTACCACTGACTTCTTTGATAATGCCGTTTCCCTCATACTTCAAAGCGCCGCCTACCTTGACCCCCTCAAAGGCAGATAAGTTGGGAGCCACTACCGAGAAACTAATTTCCGTTAGCTTTAACGAGCTGTCAAACAGCGGGATATCTTTTTGGATGGTAGCTCCAATTTCCTGGAAGGTGACGGAATCAAAGGCTGGGCCAATGGTCAGTCCATGCACTTCCAACTGTAAATCATCCACATGCAGTACATCTTTCGCTGCCTTAGTAAGATGTTCATTTTCTAGCGAAAGGGTTTCGATTTCGATGGGCTGGCCAAACTGCATATTTTCAATTTCAGCTGTGATAGTGCTGTCCCCTGCCCCGATCTCCAATATGCTGCTTTTCAGCCCGGGAACAAAACCATTCGCGTTGAGAGATACCACAACAGTAGCCTCGTTCAGAGCAATCTCCATTCCTGCCAAAGAAAACTTCAAATCATCACTCAACGAAATTTCCGCTTGATATCCGGTTGCTGGGTCTTTTCTTAAGAGAAAGCTTTCTCCCAGAGATTTTCCAAACAGGGCAGGCTCCTGACAGAAAATCAAAAAGTTCTGTACATTCAGCCCTGTGGAATTGATAGAAACTTGTTCTGCTTTTACCGTACCCATGCCGGAAAAAAAGGAGTTAAGGGAGTCGAGATCCAAAAAGGCCTCCATACTTCCCAAAAAGAAGGTATTGTTTCGGATGGAAATTCCACGGGAAAATGTTACATCTGCCACAGGAATATTATCCAGCTTTACCACTGCCTGGATATCTCCATTGATTTCTACGGAAAAATCCGACAACTGGTTTTCCCCACCAGATTCCTGCTGGGCGGCTCCTTGAGCAGGCGCTGCCCCTTCAGTAGCAGCTGCCGCGGTATGTTTGGCGTAATGCATGGAGAAGGAAAATGCCTTCCCAGTAAAATCGAGAGTGTCTCCGTAGTGTTCAAATTGGCCGGTGGCGTTAATGTCCATCTGCAAAAGATCTGGCTGCTTTTGCAGGGTCACAGTGCCGCTTAATACAGTCATCGCATTTTGTGCCAGCGGGTCCCCAGATTGCAAACTGGCCTGTGCCTGTTGGAACATGACACCATCAGCACCGATATGGAACCCCTGCACATTAAAAGTAGCTTGCTGTAGCGTTAGGCCTTCCGGGTCCTGATACTGTAGGGTAAGCTGGGGAATATCAAACCCGGACTTTAGTACCTTTGCTTCGGTATTGGAGGCGGTGAGCCTGCCTTCCATTCCCGAAAGCGCCCCTATCTTGGCAGAAAAGCCCTGGCCAAAATCATAACGCAGGTTAAAATCCTGAAATTGAAAGCCACCGGCAGAAAATTCCATGGGATGAAACGCAATAGCCGAAAGCGCAGATTCCGACCCCAAATGCAGCGTCAGATTGCCGAACAAATCGCTTACATCTTTACTGACTAAGCCATTAAACAGCCGCAGGCGGTAGCGTGCTTCCGAGGGAAGGCTCAAAGCAGCGTTTCCAGAAGCATCGATCACGGCCTGCGCCTCGGTTTCACCAGGCGTATCCACACTGAGGAAATTAAATTTCCCCATGTGCACTGCCATTTTGTGAAAATCCATGGCCATGACCACGCCGCTTTCCTGTTTTTGCAGACTCAAATCGATTCCTGCAGCGCTCAGGTATTCCGGCAGAGGCACTTGGTTTTTATTCAAAGTCTGCTGGGTGTTTTCCAACTCAAAGTCGCTCTGTCCCGGCAGCGTAATGGTTCCATCCGCAAAGGCGGGGATTTCCCCCATAAGGGAAATCGTTCTGTTTTCAACCTTCACCTGCTTGCCGGAAAGGGTAGACAGGTCTCCCAGTCCTCCCTCAGGGGTAAAGGAAAGATCCGTTTCCCCGGCATGGAAAAGGAACCGGCTCTCTTCCCCGGCCAGGAAGGTGACCCCCTCATTTTTGCCGCTGACCAACACGTTATCAAAATCCAACCGGTCATCGGACAAGTGGATCGCGCCATTTGCGATAGTGCCTTTGGGACCTTTGGTAATATCCACGCCCTTTTGGCTGGTCCAATTTACCTGCTGCCCCAGCACTTGGGCAGTACCGGCCATGGATTTATAGGAACCCTCTGTTTCCCCTGCCTGTATGGTAAAGGTCATAGAGCCCAGTGTCAGATTTCCGCCTTCTTCTATGGCAGGAGCCTTGGCAGGCGCAGTTTTCGGGGATTCTGCAGCAGTGGCTGCTTCCGGCGCCGCCTCACTGGTGGTTTCCGTCGTTTCGGTTACGGCCTCTGGGGTAGCTGTTTCTGCCGTTTCCTGGGTAGTCTCTGCTGCCGCCACGTCCGGAGCCGTCTGTTCAGGAGTAAGAGTACCTGAAGCTGCGTCCGGAACCGGGGCTTCTGCTTGGGTTTGCGCAAAGGTATCTGCAGCATCCCCGCCGCTCTGGGTCTCAGTATTCTTCTTTTTCGAAAACAATCGGGAAAATGCGCCTTTGACCCACTTCCAAACACGG
>CALWIS010000165.1 GCA_944380795.1 uncultured Clostridia bacterium
TATCGTCTCCTCCCCATGGAGCTGCACGGCATAATTGGTCCGTTGGGCGGATTTTGCTTAGGATTTTGTGTGGATTATAAATACAAAACGGCAATGAACTGTCTGGGAGCGTTGATGATTGCTTCTCAGCTATACGGCTTACAGACCTCTATTTTTTTGCGCATTACCGATACCGTCATCGGAATTGTTTTTGCCTTCTCTTTTTATTACCTATATGAAAAATGTATCTCTTCAAGAATCAAGGCAGCCACCTAAATCGACAATCAAAAAAAGCCCTGCTATCCCACCTTTTTCAGGAAGGACAGCAGGGCTTTTGTCTGTTTTAATCCAAAATCCCGTGTACCGGGTTGTTCTTCATGGCCTCGCCGCGCACATATTTAGAGGTAATAGGCACCACCGCGCCGGAGTTGCTGCTCTTTTCAAAGCTCTGCATCACTTCCAGCACATGGTAGGTCTGCTTCCAGCTTTCCCGGGCATCTCGTCCGGTTTGCAGGGCTTTTGCCATATCGGCAAGGCCCAAGGCCCGGGAGTTCTCCGCATAGTCAAAGCACAGAGGAATCTCCATAGGCTCCCCGCCCTCCTGGCGCAGCAGCTTTACCGGGCCGCCAAAGCAGTTGGGGTCGGGCACAAACAGAGTGCCCTTGGTGCCGTAGATCTCCAGCCGTGCCTGGCTGGGATAGCACACGTCAAAGGTAGTGAAAATGGTGCCGGTAGCGCCGCTTTCAAAGTTCATAATGCCCGCCACATAGGTGGGAACTTTAACCTCCACCACCTCGCCGCAATGGGGCTGGCTGGTAATGGTACGGGTGGGGAAAGAAGCCTTGGTCACACCCATAACACTGGAAACGCCGCCCAGCAGGTTCACCAGCGCAGTGATGTAGTAGGGGCCCATATCCATCATGGGGCCGCCGCCATACTGATAATAAAAGGCCGGGTCGGGATGCCAGCTCTCGTGGCCCCGGCAGATCATAAACGCTGCCGCTCCGATGGGATCACCGATGTAGCCATCGTCAATGAGTTTGCGGCAGGTCTGGATGCCTGCTCCCAAAAAGGTATCCGGCGCGCCGCCCAACATCAGGCCCTTTTCCTGGGCCAGTTCCACCAGCTCTTTCCCCTCTTCCAAAGAGGCTGCCAGGGGCTTTTCGGAATACACGTGCTTGCCCGCCTTCAGGGCCTCGATGGAAACGCCGTAATGCTCATAGGGGCGGGTCAGGTTCAAAACAATGTCGATCTCCGGGTCGGCGAACAGCTCATACATGGTGTCGTACAGCTTGGGCACATTGTATTTTTCCTGAGCCCGTTCCGCTTTTTCCCGCACCAGGTCGCACACGGCCACCAGTTCGATCTCTTTAAAACACTGGGTAATATTTTGCAGGTAGATGCCGGAAATATCGCCCACACCCACCATACCGATCTTGACGGTCTTTGCCATGGGAAACTCCTCCTGTTTCATCATATTCAAACTTACCACATATAGTAGGTTCGCGTGGGATCAGCTTAATCATTCGCTTTTGCCATCCCGCGACACAAAAATTTTCGTCCACCTTTTATAAAAGGTGGTAGGTGTCCAGAGGGCAAAGCCCTCGGTCGCCCGTCGCAACGGGCGAAACTCTTATTTTCCCCAAAACGCAGGAAGGGGTAAGAAAACATCCCAGTGGGATGTTTTCGAGGGGAAACCCTCGTCGGGGGTTCCCCCCCTATAAAGCCACCGTTTTTCTCAATACATCTTCGCCGTATTTTCAAACCGCTCTGTGGTCAGGCCGTGGTCAATGGCATACTGCTTGCCATCGCCGGCCCAAACCATTCCCCGCTCCATAAGCACCTGGGCGTTGGGGGATTTGTCAAACACATCGTCGTGATGGCCCAGGGAGGTATAGAATACCCGGCCATTGCCCCAGAATTTGGTCCAGGCCACTGGCATATCCACCGGCTTGTTGGAAATATGGTAGTAGGGCACAATGGGGAACCGGGTGGTGGCCAGCACCTCAATGGAGGGGTCGATATGCAGGTAATAGTGCTCGCTGCACACCGGGAAGTCCTCCAGCACTTCCACAATGGGGCTGGAACCGTGGCAGATGTTCACCATATAGTCAATGCCGTCGCCGCCGGGATGGCTCACCCACTGTCCGCCGGTAATAAACTGCCATTCCGTGTCCTGGCGGAAGGAATCGCACATACCGCCGTGGCAGCCGGCCAGCCCCACGCCGGAGCCCACTGCCTTGCAGATGTTCTCCACATAGTGGTGATCGATCTCCCCCATGGTCCAGCAGGCGACGATCAAATCTAGGCCCATGAGCATATCCAAATCGTCCAATACATCCAGCGTGTCGCTGATGGTGCAGGTGTAGCCGTGCTTTTCCAACAGCCCGGCAAACCGCTTGGAGGTAAGTTCAGGCTCATGGCCATCCCATCCGCCTTGTAAGATCAATGCCTTTTTCATCAAAACCTCTCCCTTCTAATTTATCCGTCAAATTCGGCAGGCCAACCCGTGGCCCTGCTTTTCCGCTTCAAAGATCAAATCGATGACCTTCATCACCCGCAAACACTGTTCCGGTTTTACAATAAGCTCCGCCCCGTTGTCAATAACGTCCACCAGATTCTTATAATAATCCGACCAGTCGGTTTCCACCTCCGGAAGCGCCTCTTCTTTGGTGGTATACGCCGGGCGGGGCGCCATGGTGCGGGTAGGTCCGGCCTCGGTATACACAATGTCGTCATCCCAGGCCATCTGGCCGGCATCTTCCCGCAGCTGAACGGTCTTTCCCTTACAGGACCAGTCCTCCACCACCGCGGTGCCGCCGGTGCAGCTCACGTGCCACCGTGGCAGGTTGACAAAGCAGTTGGTGGACATTTCCAGCATGGCGGAAACCCCGTTTTCAAACCGGATAAACAGCTTGATGTTGTCGTCCACTTCCTCCGAAAACACGCTTTGCAGGTGGGCGTCCACCGACACCACCGGGGAATGGATCATATCCATCATCTGATCCAGCAGATGCACGCCCCAGTCCAGCACCATGCCGCCGCCGTTTACCTTATAGCCCCGCCAGCCGTACATGGCCCCCCGGGAACCCTGCACCCGGCTCTCAATAAAGTAGGGCGTCCCCAGCTTTCCATCTTCGATAATCTTGCGGATAATGCGGTAATCCTTATCCCACCGCCGATTCTGATGCACGGAAAACAGCTTTCCTGTTTCCTTCGAAACAGCGATGATCTCCTCCAACTCCTTGGCATTGAGGGTAACAGGCTTTTCGCACACTACGTTTTTCCCCGCCCGTAGGCAGGCAATAGCCAGGTCTTTGTGGAAGTTATTGGGCACGGCAATGGTCACCAAATCTACTTCCTCATCCTGTAACAGTTCTTCCAGGGAGGAATAGGGGTACAGGCCATTTTCCTTTGCCTTGTCCCTAGCTTCTTTCCGAATATCCCAAATGCCCTTTACTTGTATCTGGGGAATCTTTTCCGCCACATTCTGACAGTGCCAGCTCCCCATCCCGCCGTATCCGATGACAGCAAGCGTATGTTTCATCTAATTTCTCCTCCATTTCAGGGGTTCTTTTGGTTGCATTATACCATCCCTTATCGTATAATACGTGTCAGAATCCATTTACTTTTAGCCAAATATTGCGCTTTTTCAGGAGGGGAAATTTTATGAGCACACAGGCCTATTACGAGGAGCGCAAAGCCACCGACCTACAAGTTACCGAAGAGGAAGATATAAACTTCCCGCCTCATCTCCACACCGACCTGGAGCTGTTTTTGGTGCGCAGCGGCCAGTTTCAGGTCACCGTGGGGAACCACACCCGGGAACTTTCGGCAGGGGCCTTCGCCGCTATTTTCCCCAATACCATCCACTCCTACCAGTGCCTGATTCCCGGCAGCCAATTCACTATGGTGGTCTGTAGCGCTTCTCTCTTAGGAAGCACCCTTTCCCGCCTCATCCACTTCCGTCCAATATGCCCTTTTTTACAAGGTGAAGATCTGCATCCCGATATTCCCTATGCCATGCACGGCCTATTTGTCCAATCCCGCACCGAGCCGGATCAAGAGGTCTACCGGGCGCTGGTGCGGCTCATCCTAGCCCGGTGCCTTTCCCTCATGGAGCTGGAGCCTGTCAAAGAGCCCCTGTCTATGGACCTTACCGGAAGTCTTCTTCGTTACCTCTCCCAAAACTTCCAGCGCCCCCTCTCTTTGGAGCTGGTCTCCCGGGAATTAGGGGTGAGCAAATACCATCTTTCCCATGTATTCTCCAGCCGCCTGCATACCAGCTTTCCCGAGTATGTCAATTTTCTTCGGCTCAATCTGGCTCGAGAGCTTCTCCTTACCACCGACCAAAGCATCCTGGAAGTGGGGCTTTCCTGTGGCTTTTCCAGCCAGCGCACCTTTAACCGGGCGTTTCTGGCCCACTTTGCCATGTCTCCTCGGCAATATCGCTTGCGGCAAAAGTTATAACATTCTTTTTCTATAGCTTTTACTGTAGATTTGTGGTACAATACAGGTACTCGGGCAGGTTAAGCGAATAACCTGCCCTATCATTACCTTATGGAGGAGTCGATACCATTGGCTAAACGACAAACTAACGACCTGGGACGGGACCCGGTAGGAAAATTACTGGTTCGCCTGGCGCTTCCTGCTATTACCGCCCAGCTCATCAACGCTCTGTACAACATTGTAGACCGCATCTACATCGGACACATCGAAGGGGAAGGGGATATCGCTCTCACCGGGCTGGGCATTACCTTTCCCATTATTATGCTTATCTCCGCCTTTAGCGCCCTCATCGGTATGGGCGGCAGTCCCCGGGCCTCTATCCGCATGGGAGAAGGCCACCAGGAGGGAGCGGAGAAAATCCTAGGAAACTGCTTTGTTTCTTTGATTGGCATTTCCATCGTCCTTACCGGCGTTTTTCTGGTGACCCAAGAACCGCTGCTGATGATGTTTGGCGCCAGTGAGCGCACGCTCCCCTATGCCACCGACTATCTCACCATCTATCTGTGCGGCACCATCTTTGTCCAAATGGCTCTGGGCCTCAACCCCTTTATTACCATCCAGGGCTATGCCACCACCAGTATGCTCACGGTGGTAATCGGTGCGGTCATCAACATCGTGCTGGACCCGGTGTTTATTTTCGGCTTTAATATGGGGGTAAAGGGCGCGGCATTAGCCACCATTCTGGCCCAGGCAGTTTCCGCCGTATGGGTGGTGCTGTTCTTGGTGGGGAAAAAGACCCGCCTGCGCTTACAGCCCCGGTATTTCCGTCTGGAACGCGCCATTATGCTGCCGGTTCTGGCTTTGGGGCTTTCTCCGTTTATCATGCAATCCACCGAAAGTGCCGTGAACATCGCCCTCAATTCCTCTCTTCAGCGCTATGGAGGCGACCTTGCCGTAGGCGCCATGACCATTTGCAGCAGCGTGATGCAGGTGGTGTTTATGCCTCTGCAAGGGCTGGCTCAGGGCGCTCAGCCTATTGTCAGCTTTAACTATGGAGCCAACCAGCCTGCTCGGGTGCGTAAAACCTTCCGGCTGTTGCTCACCACCGCCCTTACCGCCACAGTGCTGATCTGGTTCTTTGTCCAGTTTTTCCCCGAGCCTTTTGTGGCCCTGTTTAACGATAAGCCCGAACTCACCAGCTTTACTGTGTGGGCTCTGCGCATCTATATGGCCGGTATCTTTATGGTGGGCCTGCAAACGGCCTGTCAGCAGACCTTTGTGGCGTTGGGACAAGCCAAAATCTCTCTATTTTTGGCTCTGCTGCGCAAGGTGATCCTCCTCATTCCTCTGGTGTTCATCCTGCCCCTGTTCCTCTCCGACAAGGTGTTTGCCATCTATCTGGCAGAACCCATCGCCGACATTATTGCCGCCTCCTGCACCGGAACCGTATTTTTCCTCCAATTCCGAAAGATCCTCAACCGGCGCGCCCAAGAGGTGGGAAACCCGCAACCTGAAAAAACAAATACTCTGTAAAACATAGCAAAGCAGGAGTTTCCGAAATTCGGAAACTCCTGCTTTGCTAAATAGGAGAATAAAAAAAGAAAGAAAAGAACAGAACGTGTACGCATAAGTAAAAGAAAGTCTGACAAAGCTTCTATAGAAAATAACAATTCCTCTCCTAGCTGTTTCCAAAAGCAGCTATTAAAATCGCTTTGAACGCCAAACCTTCTGCCGGTAAAGAAAATTTTCTTCCCTGCAATCTTCTCCGGAAGATTGTCTATATTATACCTCTATTATTTTGTTTTGTAAATAGATTTTGTATAGTTTCTAATTTTTTTTTACAAATTGCCTTTTACAAGTTATTTTTCTTTATTGCATATTATAGAACAATATACTTCTTTTAAAGAAATTTTAAAATTCACTTGTCTTTTGAAATAAACCCTCTACTCTGTTGACAAACGCACTGGAATTCGATAGCATAGATATAAATAAACTGGCTTTTTATGGCCTTTCATTTATCAAGAAACGCAGGTGATATTTTGTGAATCTGGCAGAGCTCTTAACGAATCGACGCTTTACCAAAAGGCTGTTTCGCAGTGTTTTGGCCATCCTTCTCATCGCCATTGCGGTGATATTTGGGTTATTTAACACCGAAAAGCTACTGGCGGTTTTAAATACCCTTGTCGCAGTTTTTTATCCCTTCTTTCTGGGAATCTGTATTGCCTTTGTCCTCAACGTAATCCTCAAAATGTATGAAGAACATGTATTTTCGTTTCTTAATCGCAAAAACTTTAAACTTTGGAACCGATGTCGGCGCATGGTATGTATTGCCCTCACCTATCTTACCGTGTTTGCCATTCTCACTGCAGTGGTACTCTTTGTACTGCCGGAATTGTATCAATCCCTGCAAAAATTTTTCGGCAACATTCCGGGATATCTGCGAAGCGCAGGGATATGGGCAAAAGAACAGCTGCAGGAATTTAACATTGACACCACGCAGATCGATTTGCTGAACATTGACTGGCCTTCTGTTATTACCCAAGTCAGCCAAATGGCCTCAGATTTTATGGGGAACTTCTATAACTTCACCGTTTTTGTCGCCGCCTCGGTGGCTTCCGGTATGTTCACCTTTGTGATGAGCATGATCTTTTCCGCCTATATGCTCTCCAAAAAAGAGCATTTGCTTCGGGGGGCACGCCGTATCCTATACGCCTTTCTCCCGGTCCATCGGGTACGCCGCATTATTGAGATCTCTGCCATTACCAACCGGATTTTCTCGGGATTTGTGGCGGGACAGCTCACAGAATCCTTGATTCTTGGATGTCTGTGCTATATAGGCATGCTTCTCATTGGTCTGCCGTATGCCCTGCTCATCAGCACCATTGTCTGCGTATGCAGCCTGATTCCTCTATTGGGTGCTTATATCAGCCTCTTTACCGGCGCTTTTATCCTGCTCCTCTCCACCCCTTGGGGCAGCTTCCCCTGGGATAGCCTTTGGTTTGTGGTATTCCTGCTGGCTCTGCAGCAATTTGAAGGAAATGTGATCTATCCCCGAGTAGTGGGCACCTCTATCGGCCTGCCGGGAATCTGGGTCTTGTTGGCCGTCATTGTTTGCAGCGGCCTCATGGGAATTGGAGGAATCCTCATCGGCATCCCGGCTACTTCTGTTCTGTATGCTCTGTTCACCCAGTCGGTAAAAAACAGACTGGCATCCCGGCATATTAGTAACGCCCAAATCGACGAAAACGTAGATGTAGATGCCATTTTGCAAAGGCCTACCGGTGGACCTATCACCAATATCAAGGGGAGCCGTAAACGCAAGAAGAACCCCCAGCTTGAAAAACTGCTGGATAAAGCCCACGAGATCACCAACCATTCTTCCAAGGATAAAAAGGACGACAGCCATCGATAATCTGGTATGCTTCCTTTCCTTGAATTTCAACTCAAACTTTTGCTTTCTGTAAAAAGAGCCTTCGGCGCCAGATGAAATGGTACCGAAGGCTCTTTTGTTATATGTGGTGAATCACTCGCTTTGTCCGCAAATTGCTACCTTGATGACCCCGTCTCTGCGGTTTTCAAACAGCTCATAAGCCGTCTCGATTTCCCGAAGAGGATAGGTATGGGTAATCAGGGATGTGGTGTCGATCTTCCCGGCTGCAATCAGCTCCAGAATCTCTTTACAATGGCAGCCGTCTACCCCGCCCGTTTTAAAAATCAGGTTCTTTCCGTACATATCTGGTAGCGGGAGGGTCTGGGGGCCATCATATAGCGCCACAACCACCACTACTGCGTTGGGGCGGGCGCATTCCCACGCCAGACGAAAGCTCTCCGGTGTCCCGGCTACTTCCAGCACAGCGTCTGCTCCACCATGGCAGCTCCATGCTTTTACCTTCTCCACCACCTGCTCCGGGGCCACGGTTTCCACTTGGGGATACTGCTCCGCAACGAACTGCCGCCGGTCCGGGTCTTTTTCACACAGAATCACCTTCCCCGGATTTTGCAGCAGCACGCATTGCAGGGTGCACAGTCCTGTGGGGCCGGCTCCGATAATCAGCACTGTATCCCCTGGCTGAATCTGAGCAATCTGCGCCCCCCAATAGCCGGTGGCCAGCACATCCCCCACCAGCAGGGACTGCAAATCCGAAACCGTGTCGGGAATCCGATCCAGCCCCTGGTCGGCATAGGGCACCCGGACGCATTCCGCCTGTCCCCCATCAATGCGGCAACCCAAGGCCCAGCCCCCGTGGGGGTCGGTGCAGTTGTTTACCCAACCGTTCTGGCAGAAAAAGCATTTCCCGCAAAATGTCTCCACATTTACAGTCACCCGGTCGCCTGGACAGACGGTGGAAACATCCGCACCAACCTCTTCCACAATTCCCACCATTTCATGCCCCACGGTGATTCCCGATACCGCCCGGGGCACGGAGCCATGCTTAATGTGCAGGTCGCTGGTGCAGATGCTGGAAAGGGACACCCGGACAATGGCGTCCCGACTGTCCTGTAAAACTGGGCGGGGCTTTTCCAGCAGCTCAAATTTTCCCGGCTCCACATAGGTATATGCCAGCATGATAAAACCTCCTTATCCCTCATAGGGCGGGCACTGGTAGCGCTCTTTCCCCTGGGTCTTGTTTCCGTATTCAATGGCCCCAACGGGACAACCGCAGACACAGGCCATACACTGGGTGCAGGTGTTGCCCCACACCGGCTTGCCTTGTTCCATATGGATATTGTTGAGCACACAGCTTTGGGCGCATTTTCCGCACCCAATACAGCTCTCCGTTACCCGGAATCCCTTGGCTTTGATAAAAAATCGGTAAAACCCGTCGTTCACCATACCGGACTTGAGAGAATCCATCCATTTTTTCTTTTTATCTGGGAAGGATTCCCCTTTGCGGATATATTCCGCCCCGGCCTCGATCACCGGTCGGGCGGCCTGTATCATACGCCGGGCTTCTTCCTGCTTGGGCGCTTTAAACATAATGATATAGTTATCGGGCATCACCACTTCCCACATTCCCCGGTAGGCCATGCCTTTCTCCTCGCAAATAGCCTTTAGGCTTTTATCGGCTGCGCCGGCTTCTCCGCCGCAAGTAATCACAAAATACGCCTCCCGGCTGCCGGAAAAACCCCCGTTTCGGATAAATTCCTGAAACAGCCGCGGCATCTGCCAGCTATAAGTGGGAGCCACAAACACCCAGGGAGAGATGGAAGTCAGTTCCGGCCGGATACCGTCCCGGATAAAATGGAACGCGTCTGTCAGGGAATCTCCCAAACGGTCCGCCAGCATTTGGGCGCAGTACCGACTGTTGCCTGTGGCTGAAAAATAAACGACCATACTCCTATTGCCTCCTAAAAATTTACAGGCATAAAAGCGCCTGTCAGACTGTCGATAAACCCACAAAGCTAAAAAAATTGCACAAATCAGTTCGCGTGGACACAACTAAAAATTCGCACAGGCCTTCTCGCGACGCAGAAATTTTCGTCCACCTTTTATAAAAGGTGGCGGGAAATCCAAAAGGGCAGCGCCCTTTTGGCCGCTCTCCGCAGAGAGCGGAACCCTTTATACTCTCAAAACGCAGAAAGGGGTGAGAAAACAGCCCAGTGGGCTGTTTTCGAGGGGAAACCCACGTCTGGGGTTTCCCCTTATAAGGTTGCTTGTTTTATGCAAACTCACAGTGATACAAACCTTTTTCGACAAGCTGA
>CALWIS010000166.1 GCA_944380795.1 uncultured Clostridia bacterium
CGCCGATCTCATCCAGCGTCCTGTCCAGAATTTTGTCTCCGGTGGTTTTCATGGTGATGAGCTCTGTTTTCATCTCCGGGTCACAGCTGTGGATGGCCTCTATCACCATTTCTGATTGAATCACGGCAAGTCGGCTTTCCCGGCTGCCGATGCATATTTGTTTCATTCCAACTCCTCCAATACAGTGCGGATTTTCCGAGCGGCGGCGGCGGTCTTTTTGTGTTCCTCTCCCTGAGAAACTACGCCGGCTATCAGCCCGCTCCCGGTACAAATAGCGGGGAAAAAGAAAGTGCTTTCCTCTTTCCGGTCGGCAACGCTGACGAAGATTCCCGCCTTTTTCGCTTCCTGTCCCACCTGAAAATTGACCTCCCGGCAGTTGGTGGCAGCCACGGCCAAAAACGCTCCGGCAAGGTCACCGGATTGATAAGGCCGATTGAGAAAGGTAGCTCCCTCCGGTACCGCTTCACATTCCGGGGCGATGATGGTGACCTTTGCCCCAAAGGAGAGGAGTACCCCAGCCCGGCGCAGGGCAATTTTTCCGCCGCCAATAATCACGGCCTTTTTTCCCTTCAAATCAAGAAACAGGGGAAAACGGTATGCTGATAAATCCATATGCGGCCTTCTTTCTCAAGATACCACCGGGCGTCCGGTGGTGTGCAGACGGATTTTGCTTTCGCACTTCACCAGATTTTCGGAGGTAATGCGCTCCGCTAGCCCGGTCACCAATAGATCTACGGTCTTATTCACCGATAGTTCGATGATTTCCGCCTCCGTCAGTTCTTCGTTCAGTTCCTTTGCCGTGAGAATCCGGTTGACAATGGCCTGTTTTAAACTTTCTACCGAGGTCATACAGTCCTTATAGTTGAGCCAGCGATAAAAATTCTCCATCTGCGCTCGCAGAATGTCCGTCACTTCTTGGGGAACGGTGCGGTTTTCCAGATAGCTTCCTAAATCGTCAATATTATACAGGGAAATACCGGAAAGCTGTCCTACTTCCGGCTGAATATCCCGGGGAATGGCCAGATCTACCATGACAGCCGGGGGAGAGGGAATCTCGTTCAGCTGTTCTACCGTCACCGTGTAATGGGGACTGGTGGTAGCGGAAAGCAAAATGTCGCAGCCCTCCATATGTTGGAACCGTTCGTCATAAGGCACCACGCCGCAGCCCGGCGGCACAATGGTTTCCCCGTGGCGGTAGGTACGCAGGGTAACCGCAACCTGGCACCCGGCTTGGAGCAGCAGGGAGGCGGAAAGCCTTCCCATCTCCCCGTTGCCGATGACAAGGGCCTTTTTGCCTTTCAGTTCTCCCAGCTTTTCCTTTAATAAGGCTACCGCCATACTGGCGGCAGAGGTGGGCACTGAGGTGAGACGTACCTTTGCCCGTATCTCCTTTCCGGCAGAAATGGCAGAGCGGAATAGGGTCTCTAAAATGGAATCCGTGGCTCCCGCTTCTCTGGCAATGGCAATGGCTCCCTTTACCTGGGAAATAATCTGATCCTCTCCAAAAATACGGGAACGCAGTCCCGCTGCAACCTCCATTAAGTGCTCTACAGCCTCTTTTCCAGAGCGGGTGACAAAAGCCTCTCGATAGGGGGCATATTCCGCTCCCGCCGCCTGACATAGCAGCTCGCCGGGGTTCACCTCTTGGGTGCAGGAGAGGTACAGCTCCGTCCGGTTACAGGTGGAGAGCAGCACGCACCCCGAAACATGGGGAAATTCCCGCAGCTTCCGGGCCATTTCCGCAGTTTGGAGCTTGGTAAAAGAAAGCTGCTCCCGCAGGCTGATGGGAGCCAGGCTGTGTTCCAAACCTGACATCATAATATTCACGAATAATTCACGCTCCTGATTGAAATATTTCCAGCGCTAAAAACACGTATCAGCAGGGGAGCCGTGTCATGCAAAAAACTGCGGCAGTCCGGAAACTGCCGCAGCCGTTTTTTGCGTGCCAAAAGCTCCGCCTCCCCGATAGTCGCCGGGTGTGGCGGATGCGATCGCTTTGAGCAGGTCTCCTGACTTGTGCCTCCTCAGCTTCACACAGCCTTCTCAGGATATCCCAATGACTGGCTTTCGCCGTGTGTGAACCCTACGCACATACAGTGGCGGTACCGTTCCGGATTTTCACCGGATTTCCTATTCTCTGCTGGCTCTGGACGAGTACAGCAGCACTCAAGCGTTATGAAATTGTCTTGATTATAGCAACCTGCAAAATATTTGTCAACCGGTGCAGATTCCTGTTTTTATTGGGAAAGCATATAAAGAGAATAAAAATATCCCTTGTCGGCAATCAATTCCTCAAATGTGCCGGTTTCCTTCAAATACCCATCCTTTAAAACCAAAATGCCGTCATATCGTTTTAAAAGGGAGGCTTCCAGAGAATGGGTCACAACGATGCGGGTCACGCCATGAAGGTCTAAGATATCGGAAGATACCTCATAGGCAGTTTGGGCATCCAGAGCTGCCGTTGCCTCATCGGCTAACAAGATCGAAGCATTTTTTAGTAGGCTCCGGGCAATGGAAATGCGCTGCTTCTCACCGCCGGAAAGGCTCTGTCCATTTTCTCCACACAGGCAGGAGGGGCCTCTTTGCAGGAGAAGCTGGTCTAAATGAGCGCGGGAAACAGCGTCGTTTACTTTCTCTTGTGGGAAATCGCGGAACATGGTGATGTTATCCATAATGGAAGCGTCAAAAACAAAGACATTTTGCTGGATCATGGAAATCAAGTCGTATAAACTTTCCTTGCGGATGTCCCGCAGTTCCACGCCGTCTAATTGGATATTTCCCGTATAATGGGCGTGAGAAGCCATGAGCAAATGCAAAAAGGTGGATTTGCCGCTTCCACTGCTCCCCACAACGGCATAGGCTTTTCCTGCCTCCAGAGAGCAGGAGAGGTGATGGAGCACTTCCTTTCCTTCTTCATAACCAAAGGAGACTTCCTTCATCTGGATCCCCCGGGAGAGCTGGGGAAGTGTAATCCCCTCCGAAGAAACCGTATTTTTTTCCAAGGAGTCCGCCAGCTTTCCTATTAGGCCGATTGCGGCTTTGCGGCTGCCTAACAGGCTGGGCAGTTCCGAAATCGGGGTGATGAGGATTCCCATCAGGTTGACAAAAATGATGACGGTGCCGGGGGTCAGCCCATATCCGCACAGGGCCAGCCAAGCGCCGGCAAGGAATACGCCCAGTTGAGCGATGATGCCGGCCACAGAGCCGATCATCCCCGTTAAGGTTTTGATGCGCCGCCGGGTAAATTTTTCCTGCTCCAGCTCTTGGTTCTTTTGAGTAAAGAGTTTCAAAATCTGTTTTTCTGCCCGGAATCCTTTGATTACGGCGAAACCGTTTAAGTAGTCCTTTAAGGCTGCGGTAAAATCCCCATTTCGGTCGGATACGGCCTTCTCCACCGCTTGCAGCCGGTTTCCGGTAAGTACAGAGGCCAGAATAGGGAGCAGCATCAGCCCCATGGCAATGGATGTCATCAAGGGGGAATACCAGAGCATCATGGTGATGGTTCCAAAAAATAGTACGGTTTTGGTAATAAAAGAAAGCTGCTGCGCCAGATAATCGGCTTCCACGCTGGAAACATCATTGGAAAAGGCCGATAGGATAGAGGGCGGTGTTTTCCTCACTGAAAGCAGAAAGGCTTTTTTCTGTCAGCTTGCGAAAAGCAAAATCCTTGTATTGCTTTAGCGCTCTTTGGATAAATCGTGGTTCAGAAAAATATTCCAGCAGAAAAGCGGCAATACAGAACAGGACAAAATAAGCAGAGAGTTGAGTGAGGACGGTCAGAGATAAAGCGCCGGGAGTTCTGGCGGCAGCGTCAATCAGCTGCTGCAAAAGCCAAGACAAGATCAGATTCAAAGAACCGGCAATGAGCGAACTGCAAATCGCCAAAACGAATGGGAATTTATTTTTGTAGTAAAATTGGGAAATCAGCTGCTTTTTAAGAGAGGTGTTTTTCATGTTTTGTAAGCTCCTTCCACAAGTCGTTTAGCTGGCTGTTCTCGCAGGATTCTATGACTTTTTCCACACTTTCTCTGGCGGTAGCGCCCATGTCGTCATAAACGCTTGCAGGCCCTGCGTTATTGATAAACCGGATGGTGGTTGCGTCAAAGCTGGGGGTTTTGTCAAATTCTTCTGCCAGTTTCCAGGCTTGATATAAAGAATCCTTTCCGGCTTGAGGATGTTCGTTTAGGAGCTGACAGTAGGCTAAGAGGGCAAACAGCGCCGCATTGACTTTATCCAAGGAGCAGGAACGGCCCGGCTCCTTGAGTCCGGCAATGGTGGTGGTTGCCCAAATCAGGATTTCTTGAGCGGAGGAGTAGTCTTTCCGACGGAGAAACAAGTTGGTATATCCCATCACAATACAGATCAAAGAGGCATGATTAGCCAGCAAAGCTTCGGAGAGAAATTCCTCTGCCTCCTTAGGAGGGTTCTCTTTTAGCGCCAGCGTATAACCGATACGGTCATTATAAATCCCAGCGGAATTATGGCTTTTCCATAATTCGATTGCTTTGTCCTCCTCTTCTAAAGAAAAATAAGTTTCCGCTATCTTCCCGTATAAAGTGTGTTCATCAATCTGTGGGTCACGGTTTTGCGGCAACAGCCATCGGGTATTTTCCAGAAGCTCTAAAGCACGGCGGAGCATTTTTTTATCCCCTTGTTCCATTCCAAACACCTGGTACAAAATAGCGCAGCGATAAACGATTTCAAAATGGTTGGGAAAGCGCTTTAAGGCTTTTTCTGCTGCCAAAACCCAGTCAGGGTCTTTGGTATGGATTACCCTTCTTAACTCCTGTATAGTGGCTTCCAGCCGGTTGTCCTTTAGGGTATATCCCAGAAGAACATCTACCGAAACACCAAAAAAATCCGCCATTTCCACCAGCAGGCCTATTTCCGGTGTGGAAAGCTTCGCCTCCCATTTATAAACAGCGCCTACCGTTACCCCCAGTACCTCTGCCAGCTGTTCCTGTGTAAGACGGTGTTCTTTTCGCAAAGTGCGGATGTTTTCTGCCAAATGTAAATTCATATTGTTTCCTCCTTTAAAATCGCTTTCAGTATACCTCCAAAATCTACGAAAGGGAACACACTACTCGTACAAATCAACGAGTAGTTTTTATACCAACGGTATGGGTCTGCTTTGTCGCATTTTCTGTATGACAAATATTTTACACGGATTTGTCCATTGCACTTTGGAAAAAGATGTGGTATTCTCACATACAAAGGACGAAAGGTGACCGGCGGCTTTTGGCTGGCCGGTAGAATAGGGAAACGGGTGCAAAGCCCGTGCGGGACCGCCGCCGTAATGGCAGAGCTTGGTTTTAATATGTCACTGTGGGGTACACATGGGAAGGCAAAACCAAAGCAATGACGCCTGAGCCGGAAGACCTGCCTTTTGTTCCATACTGCCGAAAGGGCAGAAATCATGGAGCGGACGGACCAAACGCTTCCATGATGGAGCAGGGAAGAAGATTCCCTGCTTTGTTCTGGCCTTTCTCAAGCTTGTTTGAGAAAGGTTTTTTTATTTTCAACCAGATGGAGGAATCAACATGACAACTGTAGAAAAAAAGATCATGTCCTTCTCCATAGTGGCTGGCCTCGTGTTCTGTGTACCCCAGACCGCGTCGGCGATGCACATTATGGAAGGATACCTGCCCCCGGCGTTCTGTATTGGATGGGGCGCCATTTGTCTCCCGTTTTTAGCGGCGGGAGTGATCGCCATCCGGCGTTTGGTGCAGCAGCACCGCAAATCCATTTTGCTGCTGGCAATGGCCGGAGCCTTTGTTTTCGTCATTTCTTCACTTAAAATCCCCTCGGTTACCGGCAGCTGTAGCCACATGACCGGTACCGGATTGGGAGCCATCCTCTTTGGAGTTCCGGCTACCTCTGTACTGGGACTAATCGTGCTGGTGTTTCAGGCACTTTTGCTGGCCCACGGCGGCCTTACTACACTGGGCGCCAATACCTTCAGCATGGCCATTGCAGGCCCACTGCTCACTTGGGGGCTGTATCAGGCCGGTAAAAAGCTGCGGCTGCCCAAGCTCCTGAATGTTTTCCTGGCCGCTATGCTGGGCGACCTTCTTACCTATTGTGTGACCAGCGTCCAACTTGCTCTGGCCTATCCCAGCGCAGAAGGCGGCGTATGGGCCAGCATGGTGGAGTTTCTGGCAGTGTTTGCCCCCACCCAGCTGCCGTTGGCAATCATCGAAGGCATTCTCACTATGCTGGTGATGATGGGCCTGGAAACCTATGCCAAAACCGAATTACACGAGCTTCGTTCTGCCAAAGGAGGGCTGTTCAAATGAGCCGGAATACGAAAATTGTTCTTGTCTCCCTGCTGGCAGTGATCCTTTTAGCGCTGGTGCCCTTGTTTGTTCTAAAGGACGCAGAGTTTGGCGGCAGCGATGACGCAGGCAGCGTAAAAGTAGAGGAAGTCACGGGGGAGGAATACGAGCCTTGGTTTACCCCGGTACTGGAGCAGATCATTGGTGGAGAGCTCCCGGGAGAAGTAGAGAGCCTGTTTTTCTGCATCCAGACCGGTTTGGGCGTGGGTGTGCTGGCCTACGGCTTTGGCTATCTGGTAGCCCGTAAGAAATACGGCGGGATGCAGCAGGACAAGCCCTCCGATAAGGAGGAGAAGCCGTGATCGCGGCACTGCTTGCGGGACTGGTTTTCTTTAGCCTGTTTGCCGGGCAGCTGCCGCCTGTGTGGCTGGCGGCGGTTTGCCTGCTGGTGGTGCTCCTTTTCCTGTTGGGAGGAGGGCACCATCACGACAGTGTACTAACTATGGATGTCTATGCGCGGCGTTCCCGGCTCTGCCGGGAAAACGCCGCCTTTAAAACAGTTGGGAGCCTGTGCCTTCTTATTATCTGTATCTGTTCTTCCTCGCCGATTCCTCCGCTTTGCCTGTTCCTCTTTTTGTCCGTTGCTACGGTAGCGGCAGGAGGGGTAAAGCTGCGGGAATATCTCTCCCTGTTGGGGCTGCCTGCGGTGTTCCTGCTGCTGTCCGGCCTCACCCTTTTGTGGGATTTTTACCAGAAGCTGCCGGAACAAGCAGTGGTATCCCTTCCCTTTTTTGGGGGCTGGCTGGCGGTAGTCCCCGCCGCCCAGTCGTTGGCGATGCTGGTATTATCCCGGGCGCTGGGAGCGGTGAGCTGCCTGTATTTCCTCAGCCTGTCCACCCCTTTGCCGGAGCTGCTGGCGGTACTGCGCCGCGCACACGTCCCGGCCATCGTGGTGGAGCTGGCAGTGCTCATTTACCGGTATATTTTTATCCTGCTGGCCACCTTCCGGGATATGAAGGATTCCGCCGCCAGCCGGTTGGGATACCGGGGATTAAAAAGGAGCCTGCGTACTACTGGGCTGGTATACGGGGGCCTGCTGGCCAACAGTTTTCGCCGGGCCGGCGCCTGTTTTGACGCCATGGAGAGCCGGTGCTATACCGGGCAGATTGCGTTCCTCACCCCCAAAAAGAAGGTAACGGGCAAGCTTATTTGCCTATTGGGCTTTCCGCTTATCGGAATGCTGGCTGGGGTATGGCTGTTTTTTTAAAGGAGAAGATTATAAAGTATGAAAGAGCTGCTTGCGTTTGAGCAAGTTTCCTATCATTACGACAGCGGCGGGGAGCGGGAAGCCCTTTTCCCGCTTTCGGTGCGTTTGTGTAAGGGAGAAAAAATTGCAGTACTAGGGAGCAACGGCGCGGGAAAATCCACCTTTTTCCTGTTGGCCAACGGCGTCCTCAGCCCCCGGAGCGGTACCATCCTATTAAATGGAGAACCGGTAGGCAAAAAAGAAAAACAGCGGATGCAGCTGCGCCGCAGTGTGGGGCTGGTGTTCCAGGACCCGGATGTCCAGCTTTTGGCGGGCACCGTGGAGGAGGAAGTCAGCTTTGGCCCCATGAATCTGGGTTTGCCGGAAGAAGAAGTGCGCCGCCGGGTGGAAATGGCATTGGAAAGCCTGGGGTTAACGGAGTACCGCAGCCGTGGCCCGCAATATCTTTCCGGCGGGGAAAAGCGCCGGGTAGCCATTGCCGATGTGCTGGCCATGGAGCCGCAGATCATGCTGTTGGACGAGCCTTCCAGCAATCTGGACCCAGCAGGGCGGCAGCTGTTGGAGGATACTTTGGAAGCCCTTCACCAAAAGGGGATGGCCTTGGTGGTTGCTACCCACGATGTGGATTTTGCCTGGCGCTGGGCAGACCGGGTGCTGGTGTTCCACAGCGGGCGGCTGGAACGGGATGACAAACCGGAAGCTGTTTTTGCGGATGAAGAACTGCTTTCTCGCTGCGGTCTGGAGCAGCCTTTATTATGGAAAGTGGCAAAGGCGCTGCAAATCCCGGTGCCGAAAAGCCCCGAAGAACTTGCACATTATCAAATTGGGAGGAAAACGGAATGAAAACCGCATTGCTTTGCGTCAGCTTTGGCACCAGCGTGCCCGCTGCCAGAAAAAGCATTACCGCTGTGGAGGAAGCCCTGCACGCAGAAATGCCGGAAGCAGATTTTTACCGGGTGTTCACCAGTAAGACCATCCGCCGGATTTTGGCTTCCAAAGGAGAAACCGTGTGGAGCATGGACGAAGCGCTGGAACACCTGACAGACGGCAGCTATGACCGCGTGGTGATTCAGCCCACCCACTTTTTATATGGATTGGAATATGAGAGCCTGAAAGCCAGTGTGGAAGAAGCGAAAAAGCATTTTCCCGCCTTGCTGCTGGGAGTGCCGCTGCTTTCCGGCACTGGGGATTTGCAGGCGCTGGCTAAGGTGCTGTCGGAGGAGTTCCCCAAAAAGGAAAATTCCGCGCTGGTGCTCATGGGTCACGGTACCCCTCATTTTTCCAATGTGGTATATCCCGCCATACAGGCCGTGTTCCACATGATGGGCCGCGAGGATGTATATGTGGGCACGGTGGAGGGCTGGCCGGAGATTGAAGAAATTTGCAGCCAGCTAAAAACCGGAGGGTATACCCGTGTCCGCACCGCACCCCTGATGCTGGTGGCGGGCGATCACGACCTCAACGATATGGCCGGGGACGAAGACGACAGCTGGAAAAGCATCCTCACCCGGGAAGGGTATGAGGTGGAATGTATCATGCAGGGGCTGGGAGTGCTCCCCGGGGTACAGGAGATGTACCGCCGGCACTTGCAGGAACTTTTAAAGTAGGGAGAAGGGAACAAACATGGCACTGGACTACTACATCCGCAGCGGGCAGAAGCAATTACGCTGTGGATACACCACCGGCACCTGTGCAGCGCTGGCGGCGGCAGGAGCAGCGGAGTTCCTTCTTTCCGGGAAAAAGCCGGAAACCCTCTCTCTCATGACCCCCAAGGGAATCCCCGTAGAAACTGCCCCCGTTTTTCTATTTATAAAGGAAGAAACAGCGGTCTGCGGTGTGGTAAAGGACGGAGGGGACGACGCCGATGTGACCCACGGCCTGACCATTGAAGCCCATGTGAAAAAAAGTGGCTCTCCTGGAATCTTCATTGATGGGGGAGAGGGGGTAGGCCGGGTGACAAAACCCGGTTTAGATCAGCCGGTAGGCTTTGCCGCCATCAACCGCGTACCTCGTCGCATGATCGAGGAGCAGGTGCAGCAGGTGTGCGACGCGCTGGGCTATGACGGCGGGATAGAGGTTGTCATCTGCATCCCCGGCGGCAAAGAAGCAGCGCAGAAAACCTTTAACCCCATGCTGGGAGTAGAGGGCGGCCTGTCCATTTTGGGAACCTCCGGCATCGTGGAGCCTATGAGCGAGCAGGCGTTGGTAGATACCATCGCTGTGGAACTGCGGCAGGCGGCGGCTTTGGGAGCCAAACGGCTCATCCTCACTCCCGGCAATTACGGCGAGGATTTCCTCCGGAAAAACCAGACTGCCGGGGAAGTGGTTACGGTAGTTAAATGCTCCAATTTTATCGGAGACGCGCTGGATATTACCAGCACCCATCCTTTTACAGAAGTTTTGCTGGTGGGCCATATCGGCAAGCTGGTAAAGCTGGCAGGCGGGGTGATGAACACCCATTCCCGATATGCGGACTGCCGAACCGAACTGGTATGCGCTCATGCCGCTGTGTGCGGCGCTTCTCAGGAAGTGTGTATGGCCTTGTTACAGGCGGCCACCACCGATGCGTGTATCGAAATCTTAGACAGCGCCCAGCTGCGCCAGCCGGTGCTGGACTGCTTGCTAAAAGCTATCCAGCAGCATCTGGAACACCGGGTTCGGGGAAAATACCGAATCGGCGCGGTGCTGTTTTCCAACCAATACGGCCTGTTAGGGCAAACCCAAATGGCGAAGGAGATCATGGAATCATGGAAATGAAAAAAGGTATTTTTTACGGCGTAGGCGTAGGCCCCGGAGACCCGGAGCTTTTGACGGTAAAGGCATTGCGCATTATGGGGGAATGCCCGGTGCTGGCCTGCCCCCAGACAAAAAGCGGCGAAATGCTGGCGCTGGACATTGCCCGGCAGGCCATGGATGTTTCGGGAAAGACCATTTTGCCCCTGCATTTTACCATGTCCCGGGATGCGGCAGTACAGAGAGCCGCCCACGAAAAGGCAGCGGATGAGGTGTGCCGCTATCTGGAACAGGGGCAGGATGTGGCTATGCCCAATTTAGGGGATGTGTCCATTTATTCCACCTACTGCTATTTAATGGACATCGTGAAAGAACGGGGCTTTGAGACACAGATGGTGGCCGGTGTGCCCAGTTTTTGCGCCATTGCCGCCCGGCTGGGAATCAGCCTGACGGAAATGAACAGCCCCCTGCACATCGCCCCCGGCAGTTCCGATTTGGAGGAAGCCCTCCACTGGCCGGGAAATAAAATCCTGATGAAGTCCGGCAGCCAGATGCCCGGCGTCTTGCAGGCTATTGAGGAACACGCAGACCTTGCAAAAAGCGCAATGATTCAAAACTGTGGCCTGCCAGATGAGCGGGTGTTCTCCAACCTGAAAGAGGAAAGACCGCAGGATTCCACCGGATATTTTGCAACCGTGATTGTGAAGGAGTGAGTGAAGATGGTACATTTTGTAGGAGCAGGCCCCGGAGCCCCCGACCTCATTACCCTGCGGGGCGCGGAGCTGCTGAAAAAAGCCGACTGTATTAT
>CALWIS010000167.1 GCA_944380795.1 uncultured Clostridia bacterium
CCGGCAGGCGCTTCGGCAGAGGAACCCATTCTGGAAATGTAAAAAACGTCGCGGAGCGCTTACGGATTCCAAAGGGGCGCCGTGTGCCAGTGGCACACGGCACCCGAGCCGGTAGGCGAGAATCTGGGGGCGGGGAGCCTCTAGGAAACACGGCGAAGCGAAAGCGAGCCTGAAAAAGACTAACGGCTCTCGCAAAGCGCAAGAGCTGCCGAAGGCAGCGCGAGAAGGCGAAGCACAAGTGATAATACGGCAAAAGCCATTCAATAGTACCGAAAGGAAGGAATCCCATGGAAAATACTCATCCCGAGAAGGATTATATCCTCTCTGTTTTGGCAGAAAACCATGCCGGTGTGCTGCTGCGAATCTCCGGTTTGTTCAGCCGCCGCTGTTATAATATCAAAAGCATTGTGGCCGCCCAGACCGCCGATGCCAGCCGCTCCGAGATCCTCATCGTCGTGACCGGCGACGACCGCATTATCAAGCAGGTCAAACGCCAGTTGGAAAAGCTGGTGGATATTGTGCAGGTCACCGTGCTGGACCGTGAGAACTCTGTGGTGCGGGAGCATATCCTGTTGAAAGTGGCCCGGACTGAGGAAACCAGCGAGGCCCTGGTGGCAGTGGCCAACACTTTCCATGCCGGGGTGCTGTCCGTAACCGATACTTCTATGCTGGTGGAACTCACCGGCGACCCGCATACGCTGGATTCTTTTGTAAAATTGTATCAGCCCTACGGCATCCAGAAAATACTCCGAACCGGCAGTATGGCCGTAGAAGCGTAATGCTCACATAGAATTTGTAATAAGGGAAAGGAAATGCCGCTATGCTTACTCTTGATAAAGTTTACCATGCCGCTTATGTGCTCAAAGATGTGATCCGTACTACCGATATGATCGCCGCCCCCAATATCAACCCGGACTGCCAGGTCTTCCTGAAAACAGAGAACCTGCAGGTTACCGGTTCCTTTAAAGTGAGGGGCGCGTATTATAAAATTTCCCAGCTTACCGAAGAAGAGAAATCCCGGGGCGTTATTGCCTGCTCCGCAGGAAACCATGCCCAGGGCGTGGCACTGGCCGCCGCCAAAAACGGCATTCAGTCCATGATCTGCATCCCCGACGGCGCCCCCATTTCTAAAGTGGAAGCTACCAAGCGGTACGGTGCGCAGGTGACACTGGTACAGGGCGTATATGATGATGCCTATAATAAAGCGGTAGAGATGCAAGAGAAGAGCGGCGCTACTTTTATCCATCCCTTTAACGATGAAAATGTCATTGCAGGACAGGGCACCATCGGCCTGGAGATTCTCAACCAGCTTCCTGATGTGGATGCTGTGATCGTGCCGGTGGGCGGAGGTGGACTGATTTCTGGTGTGGCCTTTGCCATCAAAAGCTTGAATCCAAACTGCAAAATTTACGGTGTGCAGGCCAGCGGGGCACCTTCTATGGTGCAGTCTTTGGAACACCATCAAGCCGAATGCCTTCCCAGTGTTTCCACCATTGCCGACGGTATCGCCGTTAAGGAGCCCGGAAGCCTGACTTTTGACATCTGCTCTAAATATGTGGATGAAGTGGTCACTGTTACCGACGACGAGATTTCCACTGCCATCCTCGCCCTCATCGAGCAGCAGAAGCTCATCGCGGAGGGAGCAGGCGCTGTCTCTGTGGCTGCTGCCATGTTCAACAAAATAGATCTAAAGGGCAAAAAGGTAGTGTGCCTGGTGTCCGGCGGTAACATCGACGTGACGATTCTTTCCCGGGTCATTAACCGTGGCCTGCTGAAAGCCGGACGCAGTGCTGATTTCACCATTGAGCTGCCGGACAAGCCGGGACAGCTGCAAAAGGTTTCCTCCATCATTGCCGGTCTGGGCGCCAATGTGGTGGCAGTACACCACGACCATGCCGGGGAGGATGCGGATATCACCGCCTGCTACCTGCGGATCAGTGTGGAAACAAAGGATCACCACCATGTAGAGACCATTAAACGGGAATTGGAAAAAGAAGGGTTCCGTATTCGGGAACAAAAATAAGAGGTATCTTTTCAATATTGCTTTGCTAGTAAAAGCAGAGGTACCTTTACTCTGAATTGATACAAAAAACAACCTCAGCAGATATCTGCTGAGGTTGTTTTATTTTATCTGCGGATAAGGAGAGGTTTCGTCGGTGAGCCCCAATAAATAATCAACGCTGGTGTGGTAATAGGTAGCCAGTTGTATCAGGATTTCCGGTGGAATTTTCAACCGTCCCAATTCATAATCAGAGTAAGTAGTCTGATGAATTTGCAAATAGGATGCTAAAGCCCTTTGCGGTAAATCATGGTCTTCTCGTAGGGAACGAATCCGTGGAAACTGCATACTATCACCTCTAAAATAGTATGCAATAAGGGAATATGCATTATTGACTTTTAATACTAATTCCCTTAAAATAAGTGTGGTGATAACATGGATTTTTATACTAGTATTTTTTATCAAATGCTTTCAGAAAGAGATATTGCAGAATATTTCGAAAAGTATATAGAAAGAGATGTATATTCGGTAACAAAAATCGATATTCATATAGTTTTAAGTGTAATTAATGAAATTATTAATCAAAAAAGCATAGATGAAAAAACTAAATATGAAAAAATTCAAGAAATAATACTATTTTTTCATAAAATAGGTTTTGTATAGAAGATTAAAAGTGAGCACTTCTATATTTTTTTGCTGAAATAGTTTCAACACTAATTTACTACCGTATATAATCGGCGCCAAAATAAAGAACAAAAAATCTGCCAGCAAATCGGAAACCCCGGTATGCTGGCAGATTTTTATTTCTCACATTTATTTATGATTTTGATTCATCATGTAAGCGCCTATGGAAGAAACGATAGCAACTGCGCCGCTAATCAGCAGCAACACATATCCAGTTCCATTCAGGCCGCCGCCGCACACCCAAACGATGCCGATACTTCCCAACATGGCAAAAATAGAATCCAAGATCGCGCTTTTATTCATCTTCAGCAAAGAAGCAAAGAATAGGAAGAAAGTGCCCAATACAAAGAGAGCACAGGAGATAAAAGCGATGATGATTGTTTCCGTAGAGAGGAATTCTGCCAAGATGTCAGATTTGGTTGCAACTTTAAAAAGTGCAGTCATGGTATCCACAATGGAGGGGGCCTGCTTTCCAAAGAAATTATACAGCATGGTTTGCAGCTCGCTGGTATCGTTGGGAAGGAACAAAGCGAATACCATCACGATAGAAGCAATGATGGAAATCAGATGGCAGATGGTAAACTTTTTGCCAACCTTTTTGGAGTATATTTCCCCTTGGGGGTAAGAAGGATAATTGGGGTTATAGGGCGTATTTCCAAACGGAGCATCACCCATAGGGGGAATATTTGTAGGAGTCCCTCCCCCCATGGGAGGAGAATTAGGCGTTGCTTGGTTAGCAGTAAAAGGTGGAGTGCTGTGGTTGTTTGCAACAGAGGGAGCCTTGGGTGCTTCCGTTGTTCCTTTAGGAGAACTTACCGGATTTCCACAGGAACCGCAGAACTTCGCTCCTTCTTTTATCTGGTTTCCGCAATACTTACAAAACATTTTTCTCTTACCTTTCCATGCCTCTTATTTAAAAACTATTTCCGCAATGTACACAGAATCGGGAATCCGAATCATTTTCTCCACCGCATTTCACGCAGAATTTAACAGAAGTTTCAATATTACTGGGGGCTTCGGTTGGAAAAACGACTTGCGGTTGACTATTTGCGGGCTGTTGGGAAGCTTCAACCTGCTGCGAAGCCATCTCGGGCTGCACTCCTACGGGCTGCTGGGGAACCCCTGCCTGCTGCGGAGCCGCTTCAGGTTGCATTCCCATGGGCTGCTGATATCCTGCCTGTTGCTGATAGGCTGCCATTTGCTGTTGACACTCCATTTCCTGCTGATAGGCTGCCATTTGCTGCTGATATTCCATCTGCTGCTGGTAGGCCATTTGGCGCTGCCGTTCTGCTTCCTGTTGGCGGGCGAAAGCACGAGCCTCTCTTTCTTCTTGTGCCCGTTGGCGAGCCTCCTCCTGTTCTGTTTTTAAGCGCTCCAATTCTTGATAGATACTACCGATTTCCGCCTGCAAACGCCGGATCGCCTCCAGCTGATTCTGATATTCGGAATCGGTTTCCTGTAAATGGCGCTGCACATAATCTTTACCGATTTCAAAAGAGAGTCGGTCGATCTCCCGTTCGTTGGCTTTAATCATATTGTTCAGTTTCATCGTGTTGGTAGTATACGATACTTTTTGGGATACCCCTGCTGCCGAAACGGTATCCTTCACTTTATCAAAAAAACTCATGGTAATTGCCTCCGTTTTCAATTCTGCTCTATTTTTATCGCTATATTTGGGCTTGTGCTTCATAAAATATGATCTCGATATTCATTAAAAAAGCCATTTTATGAAGGGGGCATAAGTCCATTTCTATTTTACATAGGCGGTCGAAGCGTGTCAATATTTAAGACCGCAGACAAAATCAGCGAATTTTCAAAGAATTTATACGGGAACACAAAACAGCGGGACTGCTTTCCCAAAACAGAAAGCAGTTCCGCTGTTTAAATAGTAATAAAGTTTAGCCTGCGTGTTCAAACTGGCTGTTGTACAGATTGGCATAGAAGCCGCCCTTTGCCAACAGTTCCTGATGGTTGCCCTGCTCCACGATGTCGCCATCCTTCATCACAAGAATCATATCCGCATCTCGAATGGTGGAGAGACGGTGGGCGATGATAAAGCTGGTGCGGCCCTTCATCAGGTTATCCATGGCTTTCTGGATCAATACCTCGGTGCGGGTATCCACGCTGCTGGTGGCTTCATCCAGGATCAGGATCTCCGGGTCGGCCAGAATCGCACGGGCAATGGTGAGAAGCTGCTTCTGGCCCTGGGAGACGTTGCTGGCTTCTTCATTCAAAACCATATTGTAGCCGTCGGGCAAGGTGCGGACAAAGTGGTCCACTTGAGCGGCAATAGCGGCTTGGCGCACCTCTTCATCGGTGGCGGTGAGCTTGCCATACCGGATGTTGTCAGCAATGGTACCGTGATACAGCCAGGTGTCCTGTAGTACCATACCAAACAGGGAGCGCAGTTCATCCCGCTTAAAGGAGCGAATGTCGTATCCGTCTACCAGAATCGCGCCGTCGTTGACATCATAGAAACGCATCAACAGCTTTACCATGGTGGTTTTGCCGGCGCCGGTGGGGCCTGCAATAGCGATTTTTTGGCCGGGCTTCACATTGGCGCAGAAATCGTGGATAATGATCTTTTCCGGATTGTAGCCAAAGCTTACATGGGCAAACTGGACGCTGCCTTCAATATGGACATGGGTTTCGGTGTCCGGTTCCTCGCTGCGGTTCACAGTGATGGCGTGCTCAGCCTCGGGGATTTCCTCCTTCTGGGCCAGGAATTCAAATACCCGCTCGGCAGCTGCCATGGTCTGCTGGAGAATATTGGAGATATTGGCCACCTGGGTGATAGGCTGGGTAAACTGGCGCACATACTGCACAAAGGCCTGAATGTCACCTACGCTGATGCGCCCGTTAACGGCAAACCAGCCGCCCATGATGCAGATGACCACATAGCCCACATTGCCGATAAAGTTCATCACCGGCATCATCAGGCCGGAAAGGAACTGGGATTTCCAGGCGGATTTATACAGGCTGTCGTTGTATTCATTAAAGGTTTTTTCGGAGCTTTCCTCGCCGTTAAAGGCCTTTACTACCACATGGCTGCCGTACATTTCTTCCACATGGCCGTTGACATGGCCCAGGTATTCCTGCTGCTGCATAAAGTATTTTTGGGATTTCTTTACGATAAAGCTGACAAACACCATAGAGATGGGGACGATCAGCAGGGCTACCAGCGTCATTTCCCAGCTGATGGAGAACATCATGGCCAAAATGCCGATGAGCATAGTCACCGAGGTGATGATCTGGGTGATGCTTTGGTTCAGGCTCTGGCTGATAGCGTCCACATCGTTGGTAATGCGGGAAAGCACTTCGCCGTTGGTAGTGGTGTCATAATAAGAGAAGGGGAGACTGTGGATCTTATTTTCAATGTCCCGGCGCAGACGGTAGGTGATTTTCATAGAAACACCGGTCATAATAAAGCCCTGAATATAGGAGCAGGCGGCGCTGATAAGGTACAGCCCTACCAGGAACAAAAGGATTTGCCCAATGCGCCCAAAGTCGATACCTTCTCCGGTGCCGGTAACCGTGCCCATGAGCCCTTCAAAGAGCTCGGTGGTTGCCTGACCCAGAATTTTGGGGCCAAAAATAGAAAGTACTGTGGAGGCGGCGGCAAAAAACAGCACTACCAGAACAGCCCATTTATAGCTTCCCAGATAGCGGAGCAGCTTTTTAAAGGTACCCTTGAAGTCCTTGGCCTTTTCGCCGGGCATCATGCCGGGACCACCGGGTCCGTGGCCGCCGGGACGGCCCATCATGCCCCGTGCGGGGCCCTTGTGGGTTCTTTCCGTACTCATTCCAATTCCTCCTTTGAAAGCTGGGACGAAGCGATCTCGTAGTAGGCGGGGCAGGTCTTTAGAAGTTCTTTATGGGTGCCCTTGCCCACCACGCGGCCTTCATCCAGAACCAGAATTTGGTCGGCGTGCATAATAGTGCTCACTCGCTGGGCTACCAGCAGCACCGTGCTGTTTTTCGTATAGCCCTTCAGAGCGCGGCGCAGAGCTGCGTCGGTCTTGAAATCAAGAGCGGAAAAGCTGTCGTCAAAAATATAGATGGGCGCTTTTTTGGCCAGGGCCCGAGCGATAGAGAGGCGCTGCTTCTGTCCGCCTGACACGTTGGTACCACCCTGGGAAATCTCGGTCTCAAAGCCCTCCGGCTTTTCTTCAATAAACTCCATAGCCTGGGCAATTTCTGCCGCTTCCCGGATTTGATCCGGCGGTGCGTCCTGTCGTCCATAACGCAAGTTGGAATCGATGGTGCCAGAGAGGAGAACACCCTTTTGAGGCACAAAGCCAATAGCTTCCCGCAGCTCCTTCTGAGGGAGGTCGCGGACATCCACGCCGCCTACCAGTACAGAACCGCCGGTAACATCATAGAAGCGGGGGACCAGATTGACCAGTGTGGATTTGCCGGAACCGGTGGCGCCAATAAATGCTGTGGTCTGGCCAGGCTTGGAAACAAAGGAGATATGTTCCAACGCGTCCTCGTCCGCGCCCTGATACCGGAAACTTACATCCCGGAATTCTACAGTGCCAGCATTTTCTTCCGGCAGGTGAGAACAGGATTCCTTATCCTTGATAACCGGTTCGGTAGAAAGGACTTCAGCAATGCGGTCGCCGGAAACGGCGGCGCGGGGCACCATGATGAACATCATGGAAATCATCAAAAAGCTCATGATAATCTGCATAGCATACTGCATAAAGGCCATCATATCGCCCACCTGCATCTGGGAATCGGCGATTTGGTGGGAAGCTACCCACACGATGACCACGCTGGTGCAGTTCATGATAAGCATCATAGCGGGCATCATAAAGGTCATCACCCGGTTGACAAACCGGTGGGTTTTGGTGAGATCGCGGTTGACAGCATCAAAGCGGTCGGTTTCAAACTGGCGGGTGCCAAAGGCACGGATGACCATCAGGCCGCTGAGGTTTTCCCGGGCCACCAAGTTCAGTTTATCGATAAGCTTTTGGATGGCCTTGAATTTGGGCTTGGCGATGGAGAAGATCACTGCCACCATTCCAATGAGGACGATACAAGTAACAGCAATAATCCAGCTCATAGAAGTGGATTTTTCCAGTGCCATCATGGTGCCGCCAATGCCCATAATGGGGGCGTAGCAGATCATACGGATGCCCATCATCAACAGCATCTGAATCTGGGTCACATCGTTGGTGGAGCGGGTGATGAGGGAAGCGGTGGAGTACCGGTCAAACTCGGTATTGGAGAAACTTTCCACCTTGCGAAACACATCCCGGCGCAAATCACGGGCCACTCCAGCAGAGACACGGGCAGAGATCAGGCTCACCAGAATGGTAGCAATGCCTCCCAACAGGGCCACCACAAGCATCTCCATCCCCACAAAACTGATGTATTGAAACTGGATATCTCCCAGCTCCAACCCCAATTCGGTATAGAAGCTGCCAGCCAGGGCCGCACCGGTTTGAAGGCGCATGGAGGAATCATTAGCCAAGGCCTTTTCCCGGGCATCCTGCAAAACGGAATCCGGGAGCTGGTCCAGCATGGGCTGCATATCATACAGCTTTTTAAAGTCCATTTGGGAGACGTCAGTCTCCTCACTGGTTTCCTGACTGTTCTGGCCGGAAGATTCCGCTAGGCTTTCCATGGTATTGACAAAAGTCCAGCCAGCGGTGCCAAAAATCAGATCCATTTCATCCAAAGTATCCGCATCGGTCTCCTGCCGAATCCACACTTTTCCGTCTCCCAGGTCTGGATATACTTGATTATAAGGAGTGCCGGAGGTGTTGGTATCGCTGCCGGAGAACAGCTGATAGTGGCTGTTGAGAAGGTCTTTTTCCTCCTCGGTCATAAAGGTCTGTAAAAAGGTCATGCCCTGTTCCGAAATGGCATCCGGCGAAGCGTGTTCAATGCCGTTCTGCTGGATGCCCACGTTGACGATATCCGACATATAGTTAGGCAGCCGCAGATCGCAGATGGCCTGCATGAATAGCAAGACCACGGCGGCTAACAATACACCCAAATAGGGCTTTCCGTATTTTGTCAGCTTTTTCAAATCTGATCCGTCCTTTCACTGCAAATGGCTTCAAAATCTTCCTTGAGTCCCCGGATGGTACTAGAAAGGCGATCTAACATCTGGATGAGTTTTTCCAGTTCTTCAGGTCCGTATTGTTGGATCAGGCGGTCCAACATATGGTTGAAGTGCTGTTGACTATCTTCCAGTATTTGTTTCCCCTTTGGAGTGACCGTGACTAAGGTGACGCGCCGGTCATTGGGGGCGATTTCCCGCTGTACCATACCTTTTTCTTCCAGTGTCCGCACAAACTGGGAGACAGCCGGCATGGTCATGGACATCGCGTCCCGCAAATGTGACACCCGGACATCCCCGTCCTTGCTGAGCTCGTGGATACGCTGTAAAAAGAAAAATTCTCCTGCAGGAATTCCGCACACATTTTGAATGGTGGGTTTCACTTTGCGGAATTCCAGCATGGTAGAAATCAATGCTTTTCGCAGCATTTCATTCTTTCCCTCCAAGACCAAGATCCTCTCCTTTCGAGCAGTTTGCTTTGTTTCATTAAGAAGCTTAAATATTGCTATAGTTAACTATATAGCTGGTGTATTGCGGAATCAGAAATAAAATATGAATTTTTTGTGAATAAACAAATGAAAGAATTTGCAGGAAAAATGAAAACCGTCTCCTACAGAAAGAAGCGAAATATTGACAAAATCCTCGGAATCCAGTATCATTTTTATCGGTGAAAGGTTTTGCAGCATCTTGCAGGAATATTCATCCAGATGGAATGTTTCGCCAGAAATGGAACCCAACAGATGGAGGTTTGTGTTATGATAAAAAAACCCTTTGTTACAAAGGAACAAATTGAAGAAATTACAAAAAACTATCCAACGCCTTTCCATATTTATGATGAAAAAGGTATCCGGGAAAATGCCCGCCGCCTGAAGCAGGCCTTTTCTTGGAATCCTGGTTTTCGGGAGTATTTTGCCGTAAAGGCCACCCCTAACCCCTTTATCCTGAAAATTTTGCAGGAAGAGGGCTGCGGGGTAGACTGTTCCTCTCTTACAGAACTGATGATGAGCGATGCCTGTGGTTTTTCCGGCAGCGATATCATGTTTTCCTCCAACGTGACCCCGGCGGAGGATTTCCAGTTGGCAAAGAAGCTGGGGGCCTATATCAATCTGGACGACTTTACCCATATTGATTTTCTGGAAAAGGTGGCGGGCCTGCCCGAGACTATTTGCTGCCGGTATAACCCCGGTGGTAAGTTCCAGATTGCCAATAAGATCATGGATAATCCCGGCGATGCCAAATACGGTTTTACCAAAGAGCAGATCATCGAGGGCTATGGCATTTTAATGAAAAAGGGCGTGAAGCACTTCGGCCTGCATGCGTTTTTGGCCAGCAACACTACCAGCAATGCGTATTACCCGGAACTGGCACGTATCCTTTTTGAATTAGCAGTGGAACTGAAAGAAAAGACCGGTGCAGATATCCGGTTTATCAATCTTTCCGGCGGTGTGGGCATTGCCTACCGTCCCGAAGAGGAGGGCAGCGATATTCTGGCTATCGGAGAAGGCGTGCGCAAGGCTTATGAAGAGGTATTGGTTCCCGCCGGCATGGGGGATGTGGCTATCTTCACCGAGCTGGGCCGTTTTATGCTGGCGCCTTATGGGATGCTGATTACCAAGGCGGTCCACGAAAAGCACACCTATAAGGAATATATCGGTGTGGATGCTTGTGCTGCCAACCTTATGCGTCCGGCTATGTATGGCGCGTACCACCACATTACGGTGTTGGGTAAAGAGAATTCCCCCTGTGACCATAAGTATGATGTGACCGGCGGTCTGTGCGAGAATAACGATAAATTTGCTATCGACCGGATGCTTCCTAAAATTGATATGGGAGATTATCTGGCAATCCACGATGCCGGTGCCCACGGTTTCGCCATGGGATACAATTATAATGGCAAGCTGCGCTCTGCAGAATTGCTCCTCAAGGAGGATGGCAGCGTGCAGATGATCCGTCGGGCGGAGACCCCCGCAGATTATTTTGCCACTTTTGATTTTACCGGCCTGTTTGACAAAAAATAAAAAGGGTTCTTTGCATACCCTCGTCCCAATAAAGGATAGTTTTCTTTTAGGGGCGAGGGTATTTGTTTTTATATGGTAAAGAGCTTTGGGAAAGATAGGAAGCAGTAGTGAATTTGATAGCAAAGGAAATTTTCTCTATAAATCCCAAAAGCTTACCGTTATACTTTGTAAGACTGTTAAATTTGCTTTTTAAATTATTCCGAATTTTTTGGGATAAAGATTGCCCTTTATGGTTATAAACACAATTGTTATGGAAAAGAATTATCATTTAAATTTGCCATGTATCATTTTGGTATAATTTTTATGAATTTCTGTGTTTTTTAATAGCTAAATTAAAAAGAATGACGACAAACATTCTGCAATCGATATTTTTTTCCTGTTGTTACAATAAATGGCATATAGCCTCATTTCTTGACAACATACCCATAGGGTGAGTATAATGTAATGGAAACAGCCTGATTTTAGTATAACAAAATCCGCTTTCTGTTTTAGAAATATTTAAGTGTAAACTTTGATAAGGGGAATAGAAAATAGTGGGGAAGAATATTTTAATATTGACATGTGTCAGCGGTTTTTTAGATAAATTTGAAAAGGAAAACGTAAAAATTCTTAGAAGTCTGGGGTTTTGTGTTCATTATGCATCCAATATGAATGAACAGCACTACGTTTTTGATACCAAAGAGTTTGATGAATTGGAAATCACCCCCCATCATATTGATATTGAACGTTCTCCTTTTATGATAACGAATAACTGTAAAGCGTTGAAGCAGATCATACGGATCATTTATGAGAATGACATCAACGTGCTGCATTGCCATGCCCCGGTAGGGGGGATGCTGGGGCGTTTAGCGGGCCGGTATTGCAATAAAAAAGGCCACCAGTTAAAAGTTATTTATACTGCCCATGGCTTCCATTTCTATAAAGGCGCCCCCATTATCAACAATACCATTTATCAAAGTGCAGAAAAATTTCTTGCCCATTATACTGATGTTCTCATTACCATTAACGAAGAGGATTATCAAAGTTCCCATCATCTCCATATAAAAGCGGGTGGGAAGCGTTATAAACTTCCCAGTGTCGGGCTTGATACAGAAAGATTTAAACCTTTACCAGAAGAAGAGCGGCAGATTCAGCGGGAGAAGCTGGGGGTGGAAGATAAGTTCTTCATTGTAAGTGTAGGAGAACTTAACGAGAATAAAAATCAGTATATTGTTCTCAAAGCACTTGAAAAAATGAAAAACTCCGGCAAGGACATCTCCCATATTGTTTATGGAATTTGCGGCGAGGGATTTTTCCGGGATAAAATTGAAAGTTGGATCAAGGAAATGGGCCTTACCAACAATGTAATCTTGTTTGGCTATTGTACAGATGTAAGACCCATAGAGGGATGTGCTGACGCTGCAGTTTTCCCCTCTAAAAGAGAAGGCTTGGGCATGGCTGCCATTGAAGCGCTTTCCATGGGAATTCCGGTGATCGCATCGGACAACCGTGGAACTAGGGAGTATATGATCCATCAGAAAAACGGCTATGTTTGTGATTGTGAGAACGCAGACACTTTTGTGAAGGGAATCGAGTTTGTAGAAGGCCTTAACGAGGAGGAGAAAAAGGCCATTAAAGTCTTTTGTCGTAAATCTGTGGAAAAATTCAAGAAAAAATATACGAATGATATAATGACAAACGTATACCGGGAAGTGTTATAATATATGGAAAAGACCGTGAAGGTCAGCGTTATTATCGGCGTATATAATCCAAAGAAGGACAAACTGTTTCAGGCCATCCAGTCCATTATCCATCAAACCGTCAAAAGCTGGGAAATGATTCTGTATGATGACGGTTCCTGCATAGAGTGTGGGGAGATCGTCAAGCAAGCTTCGGAGCTGGACCCCCGTATTATCTGGGTAAGAAATGAGGAAAATAAGGGGCTTGCATACGCTTTAAACCGTTGCCTTAAATTGGCTTCGGGAGAATATATCGCAAGGATGGATGATGATGATTCCTGTTCTCCCCAGCGTTTTGAAAAGCAGATCGATTTCTTAAATCGCCACCCCGAGTACAGTTGGGTAGGCTCCAATGCACAGCTTTTCGATGACAATGGGGTATGGGGAGAGACGACTGTGCCCGAAAGACCGGATAGAACTGATTTTTTAAGGTTTTCTCCCTATATTCATCCCAGTGTAATGTTTCGCCGTGAGGTTTTTTCCCATGGTCACGGGTATATTTCCTCGAAGATCACAAAACGATGTGAGGATTACGAACTCTTTATGCGGCTGCACATGCAGGGATATCGAGGCTATAATATACAGGAGAATTTGTTTCAATATCGCGAGGATCAAGGCGCGTATGCTAAAAGAAAGTTTCAATATAGATATAACGAAATGAAGATCCGTTATAGAGGATTTAAACGATTGGGAATACTCCGCACAAAAACACTGCCGTATGTGTTTCGCCCTGTTGTTGGAGGACTGGTTCCCGTAGGTCTGGTGTCATATATGCTTAGGAGGAATCAAAATGGCAATTCGGGCAGATATGAGAATAGACAGATTTCAGAAGTACAGAAAGCTGCTGAAAAAGGAGAAGATTTATTGCCCTGAGATCCAGCAAGTAGTGGAAAGTGATAATAAATTTGCAGGCGCCGGTACTTTTGTATTGGGCCCAATGGTAAACTCCTTTGTAGTTTGGGTACTGCAGGAAGCCGTGAAAACCGGGAAAAAAAGATTGTATTTTTTGGCACGCGACGGATATTTCATGTATCATGTTGCAAAGATATATGTTGAAAAGCTACAGCTTCCCATTGATTGCCGATATGTAAGCTGTTCCCGATACTCTTTGCGTATTCCCATGTATCATTTGGATATTGATGATGCGATGGACTACATATGCAGAGACAGTATTGATTTGAATTTTACAAGACTGCTGAATCGTGCTGGCCTTGCTCCAGAAGAACAGGAAGAGGTACTAAAGGCCATTGGGGAATCTGGAAAGGAAAAGGACATCATTCCCTATGCGCAGCTGCCTCAGATCAAAGAAAAGTTGTGCCGATGCGATGTGTTTATGCAGTATATGCTCCAGCATTCCAAGGAAGCTATGCCTGCCCTGCAGGGATATTTGAAGCAGGAAGGCTTTTTGGATGGGGTTGCAGACGCCATTGTAGATAGCGGTTGGGTGGGATCTATGCAGAAAACCTTGAACCAAATGCTGGATACTATGGGAAGAAAGCAGCCATTAGAAGGATATTATTGGGGCCTTTATCAACTTCCTGCAGGGGTTGACAGAAAAAGCTATCACTGTTATTATTTCAGTCCAGAAGGACAACTTACCCGCAAAGTGAATTTTAATAACAATTTATTCGAAACAATATTCAGTGCTCCTCATGGCATGACGCTGCGGTACGAAGAAAAAGATGGTCAATATATACCTGTCTATGATGGCGTATCCAATGAGAAAAAGGCCAATATGCAGGAATTGGAAGATGTTTTGCTGCATTATACCAAAAATGCGGTAGAGCAGAGAGTGTGTTTAGAGGAGAGCGACTCCCAGCGGGAGAAAAAAGCAATGAAAAAGCTTTTGAAGCTGTTCATGAGCAATCCTACAAAGGATGAGGCAGAGACATATGGAGGGCTGATCTTTTGTGATGATGTGCTGGAATATGGAGACCGGCAGCTTGCTGCTGTGATGGATGAAAAAGAGCTTAGCGATAATCATGTAATCAATAAGGTTATGATCTTACTTGGTATTCGGAAAAAGGATATTAAGGAAAGCGCTTGGTATGAGGGAAGCGTGATCCGTTGCGCCAAACGGCCTACGTATCATATGGTGCAGTATGGGATCTATAAATACCTGCTTTATATCAGGCAGATGTATATGTGGAGAAGGAATCATGCATAAGGAAACGATAGAAAAGAAGAATAAAAATAAAGAAAAAAGAGAGCAGCGAAAGCAATACTTTTTTGTTATCAGGGAGTTGACCTCCAGAGAGATCAAAAGAAAATATTCCAGATCTTATTTGGGAATCGTTTGGAGTGTATTGAACCCCCTCCTTATGATGACCGTTTTATCCATGATATTTATGCAGATTTTTAATCGCTCTATAGAGAATTACCCGATTTATTACCTTTCTGGATATGTGGTTTGGCATATGTTTACGGGTGCTACTAATTCTGCCATGACCACCTTGGTAGATAACCGAACCATGCTAATTAAAGTACGGCTTCCTATGCAGGTGTTTATATTTGCGCGTATTTATACAGCGTTAGTAAACTTTGGATATTCCATGATAGCCTACGTTATTATGCTGGTATTCTTTAGAATCGTACCGCATAAAACCATTATTTATTTTCCCTTGATTGTCCTTTTTGTTTTAATATTTTCCATTGGGATGTCTTTTATATTGTCCACCGCTTATGTGTTTTTCGGTGATGTCAAGCATTTGTATTCCATCATTACCACAGTTTGGATGTATTGTTCTGCTCTGTTCTATCCTATAGATAGAATGACAGGATTAGTGCGTACCATTATAGAAGTCAACCCGCTTTTTCAGTATATCAATGCCACTCGGAATGTAGTGATGTATGGCGTTTGGCCCTCTTGGCTAGAAACTTTGGTAATGGCGGCATGGGCATTCGTGATGCTGGAGATTGGGTATTTAGTGTTCTGTGGTAACAAAAATAAAATTATGCAAAAGATATAAAGGGGACTAATTTTTCTATGACAGCATGGATGAAAAAAATATCCATAATTGCAGTAGCCTTATCAATGCTTTTATTTGTGAATGTACAGGTATCTGCGGATGGAGAATGGTCATTTTTTGGTTCGGAATCCTATGAATGGTCTTTAGATACAGAATGTCCCATTGGGATTTATGTTCAGTCCGGGGACGCTATGGGCTCTGTGGATATGCGTGTTTATTACGATCCCGCTGTGCTCCAATACAGTTCTGGTGGAGAACTGGAAAAAGAAGGGGTAGTGCGTGTAAAAAGCAGCGCAGGTGAACAAGAACAATTTAGCATAATGCTGTATTTTACCCCTCTGGTTTTAGGCGAAACAGAGATCGAGATCGATGAAGTAAAGGTAACTTATCCTTCTGGAGATGAATCCACCGCTTTTGGCGCTACAGTGCCCATTACAGTGGCAATGCCAGAGGAATGTATGCTCAAATCACTTTCTGTTAATGGACAGGCTTTAGCAGATTTTGATCCAAAAGAGACACAATATACATTAGATGTAGACTCCGATATTGAAAAGGCAGAGATACAGGCAGTTGCTAATAGCGAGAAAGCAAAGGTCCAGGTTTCAGATACCAGTCTGAAAGAGGGAGAAAATACCATTACCATTACCTCTGCCAATGAAGACGGAGGACAGATCGTATATACCCTAAAGATCAATAAAGCCAAAGCACAATCGGCAGTAAATCAGACTCCTGCAGAAAAGCCAATGGCAACCCCCTCCGCGTCTTCTGGGGCTGGTTCTGGAAACAGCGATCTGATGAAATCGATTTTAATATGCGTTTTTGTGGTTTTAGTGGTTGTGATACTGATAATAGTAGCGGCCCTTATAAAAATGCAAGTTGAAAAAGGCAAGAAAAACAAAAGAATCCAAAAGAAAAATAAGCATGATTCCCATAGTAAGAATTCCCATGCAGCCGTAGTACCTTCTAAAAAGAAAAATAGTCCCAAACCCTCTCAAATTAAGAAATCCCCTGCCCATGCACAACAAGTATCTCCAGCTAAGATTCCGTCTTCGCCCTACGATTTGGATGCAAATGAAGATATGGACAGTCTGGAGCAATTTTCCCTTTTTGATGATCGTGAAAATGAGATAGAAGTCCGCAATGTGACCATGTGCTTTAAGCACCAGAAAGATGAGGCTTCCAGTATTAAGGAATCGATTATCCGTGCCTTTAAAGGACAAAGAAATGTTGTAAAATTCAAAGCGCTGAAAGATGTGAGCTTTGTGGTAAAAAAAGGTGATGTGGTAGGCATTATCGGCACAAACGGCTCAGGCAAAAGTACGCTTTTAAAAATTATATCCGGTGCCCTTACCCCCACAAAAGGGTTTGTAAAGGTGGATAAAAAGAAGATTCAACTGCTAACTCTGGGTACAGGTTTTGACAATGAACTCACTGGAAGAGAAAATGTGTATCTCAATGGTGCCCTCATAGGATATACCAAAGAGTATATCGATGAGAAATATGATGACATTGTTAAGTTTGCTGAACTGGAAGGATTTATGGATGAGAAAGTACGAAACTATTCTTCCGGTATGGTTTCCAGATTGGGCTTTGCCATTGCGACGATAAGAGATACGCCGGAAATTTTGATACTGGATGAGGTCCTAAGTGTTGGCGATATGTTCTTTAGGAAAAAGAGTACAGCCCGCATCAAAGAGATGATGAAGGGTGGCTCTACCGTTTTAATTGTCTCGCACTCTCCTTCTGTGATACGTGACAACTGCAATAAGGCAATCTGGATAGAAAAGGGAGTTTTGAAAGCAGTTGGCGATCCTGATTATGTATGTAAAGCATATGAAAACCAGAAAAGGTAATTTTATTATGAGAGAGGGGTAAATTATGGCAATACAAATAGATGTTTTCGGAAGCTATATTTGTAGAGATGTGATGCGATATGTGAAACCAGGCAGTTATACCCTGAACAGATGTATTGGCGGGGTTCCCATATCTACACTTTTTGAAAAACAACTAGTCCTCAACGCAAATACATTGGAAAAATGCAGCGTTAGTCAATATGATAAACGCATGATGCTGATACAGGTCAGCCGAAATGCGCCTGTCCTCTTAAAAAAGAGCAATTCCTCGGTGTTGTTCATCGATTTGGCCAGCGAGTGTATGAAACGCATTGTATTTGACGATGAGGAAAAAACCACTATAGCGTATCCTGGTGGGATGGAAAGCGACTTGCCTTCTATTTTTGGGGATATGGGAGTGCCTTATAAGACTGTTTCCCCTTTGGATCTGGATCTCAAGCAAATGGAAAAAAAATATAAACAATTCGCTCAATCCATTATCCAATCTCCTAATAATCCTGATGGGTATAAGGAAGAGAATATCATTGTTATCGAGGCCTATTATGCAGATCGGTATTTAAAAAATAGAGATGCTGCACTGCATGGCTACGATCCCAAGCATCGCATTAAAGAGATGAACGAAATGCTTCATAATCTCTATTTGATGCTGTATAAGAATATGCCCAATTGTCAGATCATAAAATTGCCTCCTACCCTGTATTCTACAGAAAATCATATCAGAGGCTTTGGTCCCCTGTTCTATACCGAAGATATTTATCGATATGTGGCAGACTGTATAGAGGTTCTGTGTGGCATAAGCAAGAAAAACTCCCTTGATAACCTTTATAATGAGGCTTGTTTACGCAATAACTTGGATACCCGGGTTATGAGATTGCGATATTACTTTGGTAATATAGCCGCGATGAAAAATGAAATAGAAGACCTCCATGAACAAGTCAATTCCCTCAAAAAAGAAATTGCGCTTTTAAAGAAAAATAGGGGATAAAGGCGGGAGAACGGCAAGTCTTTTGAGACATGGTTTGCTGCTTTTGATGAGAATGATGATATTGAAATCTCATTCTGCAAAGCAGTCAAACCATGTCCATTTTTACGTTTTTTTATGTTGTGAAAACAGAAGGGGAGGATGTCAAATGGTAAAAGCCGTTAAGCCCATGACAAGCGGCTCTATTTGGAAACGGATGACATTTTTTGCATTACCGCTTTTGCTGGGAAATCTATTCCAGCAAATGTATAATACGGTAGATTCCTTGATTGTGGGGAACTTTTTAGGAAGCAGCGCCTTGGCGGCGGTCAGTTCGTCAGGCAGTCTTATTTTTATGCTCATCGGATTTCTCAGCGGTATTTCCTCCGGCGCCGGTGTGATTGTAGCCCGTTTTTTTGGCGCACAAGATCAGGAGAATCTGCATCGGACTGTGCACACTACGGTAGCCTTTGGTTTGGTAGCAGGGGTGTTGATGACAGCAGCGGGGATGATTTTTTCCCCACAGATTCTTATTTGGATGGATACGCCGGAGAGTGTGATGGCAAATTCGGTGTCTTACTTACAGGTTTATTTTTCGGGCTCTCTAGGATTTGTCATGTATAATATCTTTGTAGGAATTTTGCAGGCAGTAGGAGATAGCCGCCATCCCTTGTACTATTTGATCGCATCTTCTATTATCAACTTGGTATTGGATCTTGTGTTTATCGAAGTTTTCCATACCGGTGTATGGGGGGCTGCTCTGGCTACCGTGATCTCCCAGGTAGTTAGTGCATTGCTTTGCCTGATTCAGCTGATGAAGACCAAAGAGAATTACCGCTTACAGCTGAAGGCAATCAAGTTTGACAAGAAGATTTTGATGGAGATCATCCGTATTGGTTTGCCTTCCGGAGTACAAAACTCCATTATTGCTTTCGCCAATGTGATCGTGCAATCCTACATCAATGCCTTTGGCGAAATGGCCATGGCAGGATATGGCGCTTATACCAAAGTGGAAGGATTTGGCTTTCTGCCGATCAATAGCTTTACCATGGCAGTGACTACCTTTGTGGGGCAGAATCTGGGGGCCAAGCAGTTCGAGCGTACCCGTAAGGGCGCCAGGTTTGGGGTGTTGGTAACCATTATTTTAGCAGAACTCATCGGTGTTTTGGTGTTCATTTTTGCACCCCAGTTGATTGCAGCATTCGATTCTACCCCCGAGGTTATTCAGTTTGGTATCGATAAAGCACGGACGGCTGCACTGTTCTACTGCTTGCTGGCATACTCCCACTCTATTGCAGCTGTCTTGCGGGGAGCGGGTAAGGCAATGATCCCCATGATTATTATGATGGTGTTCTGGTGTGCGGTGCGTGTTACTTTCCTTGCAGTGATGATTCCCCTCACTAACAGTATTCAGGCAGTATATTGGGTGTATCCCCTTACCTGGGCTCTTAGTTCAGTGGCATTCTTCTTCTATTATAAAAAGGCAAATTGGGCCGGTAATTGACAGCTGGCAAAGGGCGCTCTCCTATGAAGGGAGCGCCTATGTTTTTTTGAATTTACACATAGTACAGAATTTGAATAAAAATACTATTGGTGATAAATAGTAAATGCCTTTTTTGTTTAAAAAAGAACTTTTCGTCATAAAGTATACTAAATTGGTATATTTTATTTGAGAAACGGCAAAATACATATTTACGGACGGAAAAAAGAATGATACAATAGGAAGCGAAAAAAATGCAAAATCCGGTATATCGGAGAAAGGAAGCCAATATGCTGAAAATAGAGCATCTTGCCTGGAGTATTCCTGGCGGAGAAGAAATTATAAAAGATATCAATTTTACCGCTGATGAAGGAAAGCTGATCGTTGTTACCGGCCCCAATGGCGGAGGAAAGACTACATTAGCCAAACTTATCGCAGGCATTGAATGTCCATCCAATGGTAAAATCATTTTTGACGGGGAGGACATTACTAGTCTGGATGTTACCGAGCGTGCCCAAAAAGGCATCGCTTATGCGTTCCAGCAGCCAGTTCGTTTTAAGGGCTTGACGGTTCGGGACTTGTTGGAGCTGGCAGCTGGTGGAAAACTGCCGGAGGAAAAGCTTTGTGCCTTATTAGGCCAGGTGGGCCTGTGTGCCAATGAGTATATCGACCGGGAGATGAACACCTCTTTGTCCGGCGGCGAAAGCAAGCGCATCGAGATCGCTACCGTGTTGGCTAGAGAAGCCAAGCTGTCAATTTTTGATGAGCCGGAGGCTGGAATTGACCTGTGGAGTTTTTCCCGTTTAGTAGAGACTTTCCAGCAGCTTCGCAGCCGCGGTACAGGCACCTTGCTGGTGATCTCTCATCAAGAGCGGATTTTGTCCATTGCCGACGAGATCGTGGTAATTGCCGACGGCCGTGTGCGTATGGTAGGCCCTGGGAAGGAAGTTCTTCCGCAGTTGTTGGCCGATGAGCGTGCAGCTCGCTGCCCGCTGGGAAAGGAGGAATTGGCATGAATAAGATTACCGAAGAGCTGTTGAAGGAAGTCGCCGATTTTAAAGGCAGCTTTGAAGGCGCTTATAATATCCGGGAGGATGGAGGCTGTGCCGGCCGCCAGTCCACCAAGAATATTCAGATCACTTCCAAAGAGGATCTTCCCGGAATTGATATCCATATTGCCCCTGGCACCAAAGGGGAGACCGTATACATCCCTGCTTGTGTAACCCACAGTAAGGTGGATGATCTGGTGTATAACGATTTCTTCGTAGGCGAAGGGGCAGATGTTGTGATCGTAGCTGGTTGCGGCGTTCACAGCGAAGGGGATGACCAGGCCCGGCATAATGGTATCCACCGCTTTTTCCTGAAGAAGGGTGCCCATGTGGTGTATAAAGAGAAGCATCTGGGAACCGGTAAAGGCAAAGGCCTGCGCCGTATCGATCCGGTGACGGATGTATATTTGGAAGAGGATTCCGTCTTGGAGATGGACACTGTCCAGCTGGGCGGCGTGGATCGCACCGTGCGCAAGACCAACGGCGTTGTGGGAGCTCGGGCCCGTCTGGTGGTGCGGGAGCGCCTGATGACCGACGGCGACGAGACCGCCCGCACGGATTTTGACGTGACCATGGAGGGCGAGGATTCCGGCGTGGATCTCATGTCCCGTTCTGTGGCCAAAGGCCATTCCCACCAAGAGTTCTATTCCTGCATTAAGGGCAAGGCTCGCTGCACCGGCCATTCCGAGTGCGACGCGATTCTTTCTGAAAACGGCACCGTAACGGCCCAGCCTGCGCTGGAAGCTAGCCACATTGACGCCAGCCTGATTCACGAGGCCGCCATTGGCAAGATTGCCGGAGAGCAGATTTTGAAGCTCCGTACCTTGGGCCTGACGGAACAGGAAGCAGAAGCCCGCATCGTGGAAGGGTTTTTGAAATAAATTGTCATAAAAAAGGCGTGCCAGAGGGATTCCTCGGCACGCCTTTTTCATATATTCATTTAGAGGTTTTGTTCCTTTAAGAAAGCCTCTGCTTCCGCGCGGGTAGGGACACTGGGCAGGCCCCCACTGCGGGTGGTGGAGATTCCCGCCATGGCGTTGGCAAAACGGCAGATTTCCGTAAGTTCCTCGCAAGTGAGCTCATCAGGTTGCTTTCCGGTTTTCAGCAATTTATACACGGCGCTGCCGCCAAAAATGTCTCCGGCTCCGGTGGTGTCCACTGTGGGGAGTTCGGTAAAAGCAAATACTAAGCCGCTGGCGTTTTTGTTGGCAAAAAATACGCCCTTTTTGCCCATGGTTGCCAGCACCAGCTTTACGTCAAATTTTTCCACCAGCCGACGGGCTCCTTCCTCCACAGACTCGTTGAGGAGCAGTTTAATTTCCTCTTCACTGATTTTTACCACATCGGCGTGCTTGATGCCCCACAGCATTTGGTCGGCGGCTTCACTCTCGTCCTTCCAGAGCGGAGCCCGGTAGTTGGGGTCAAAGGTAATCATAGCGCCGGATTCCCGGGCAATGCGTACGGCTTCCCGGGTGGCCGTGCGGGCCGGTTCATTGGTCATGGAAAGGGTGCCAAAATGGAATACTCGGGTATTCCGGAGCAGGGTGTATCGCAGATTTTCTTTGGTCAGCATGGTATCTGCCCCTGGCTTGCGGGCAAAGGAAAAATTCCGGTCTCCAGATTCATCCAGCGTGACAAAGGCCAAAGTGGTAAACACCGAAGGGTCTACCGTAACGCCGCTGGTATCGATACGATGCTCTTTGAGGGTTTTGATTAACAGATGTCCAAAAGCGTCGTCTCCCACTTTTCCAATAAATGCTGTGGAAGCGCCGCAGGAAGCGGCAGCACAGAGAAAGTTGCAGGGAGCACCTCCTGGGTTGGCGTGCATAATGGGGTATCCGTATTCGTTGGTATCTTTATGTACAAAATCGATGAGCAATTCACCCAGTGCAACAATATCCGGCATGGTGATTCACGTCCTTTCCATCAACGATAGGAGGAATGTCTCCTTCATTCTTCATAGTAACACAAAGCAGACAAAAAAACCAGTAAATTCCCTGCGGATTTACCTTTTCTAACACACAAATCTATGGTATACTGGTTTCGTTGTGCGGACAAAAGCCTATATTTTGTCCCAATGCAAACCATCTCTGACAGACTGGAGGTATTCATGAAGCTATCTCTTTCTTCCGCAAAAAAATGGACTGTGATCGCGGCGGCCCTTACCATATTGTTGGTGGCTATTCTTGCCAGCCAGCTCCTTTTTTCTCAAACTTCTGCGGGATATGAAGCTACATCGTGGGCCATGGGCTCTTATGTACAGCAAACTCTGTATGGGGGTGAGGAAGAGGATACCGCCACCAAGGCATCTTCTGCCATTACTGAATTGGAGAACCTGATTTCTTGGCGAGTGGCGGATTCTGATACTGAAAAACTTAACAGTGCCGCCGGCACGGATTGGCTGGAATTGGATGAACGCACCATAAACGTGTTGGAACAGGCTCTTTCGGTGGCAGAGACCACTGATGGCGCTTATGACCCCACCATCCTGCCAATCAGCGCCTTGTGGAACTTTGATTCCGACGAACCCACCTTGCCGGAACAGGAGGAGATCACATCCTTGCTTCCCTATGTAGGATATGAATTCCTGCGCATCAATACTGAAGAAAATACGGCTTCCCTGCGGAAGCATGGCAACGGTGTAGATCTGGGCGGCATCGGGAAAGGCGCTGCCTGTGATACGGCGCTGGAAATCTATCAGGAATCCGGAATCGACGGTGGAATCATTGCGGTAGGCGGAAGTGTGGGCGTTTATGGTTCCAAGCCGGACGGCTCGGCCTGGCGCATTTCTGTTCGCGACCCGGAAGGGAAAGCGGAGGACGGCTTAGGTGTAATCTCGCTGCAAGAAGGCTGTGTCTCCACCTCCGGCAGCTATGAAAAGACCTTTTCCCAGGACGGCGTGACCTACCACCACCTGCTGGACGCAAAAACCGGCTACCCGGCCGAAAGTGGGCTAGTGTCTGTTACCGTGGTGCATGAGAGCGGAGCCGTCAGCGATGCACTGGCAACTGCCTGCTTTGTGTTGGGAATCGAGGATAGCTTGCCGGTTTTAAAAGAGTTTGGCGCTTCCGCTCTGTTTATCGATGAGGAGCACCACATCACCATTGCCGGAGAGTTGGAGTTTGAGCAGATCAGCACAAGCTATACCGTCTCCCGGCAATCCCTGTGAGCAGCCGGTTTCCCCTGTTTCGCAAGCGCGACTTGCTGGTTTTTGTGCTGGCAGCGGTGTTGGCGGGGGCAGGGTTCCTTTCCTGGATGCCCCAAAACGGCGCGCCCACTGCGGTGATCGAGCAGAATGGGGAAGAGGTCCGGCGGATAACGCTCAGCAGCATTACCCAGCCCGAAACGCTGGTGCTGGAGGGGGAAATCTCCGTAACGATTTTGTTGGAACCGGGGCAGGTGTCTATTCTCCACTCTGACTGCCCCGACCAGATTTGCGTACATACCGGCGCTCTCACCCGTCCGGGGCAGAGCGCGGTGTGCCTGCCTGCTCGGGTTGCCGTACGTATTGTGGGGGAAATTTCTTCCGGTATAGACGGCATGACGGGATAGGAGGGCACCCATGAAATCTTCCACAAAATTTGTTGCCTTTACCGGTATTCTAGCGGCGCTGGCAGTGGTGCTTTCCCTGCTGGAAAATCTTCTGCCGCCAGTACCGGGGATGCCTCCCGGGGCCAGACTGGGGCTTTCCAATATTGTAAGTATGTATACTGCCGGGTGTGTGGGTTTTTTGCCTGCCATGGCAGTGGCGCTGGCTAAGGGGCTGTTTGCCTTCCTTACCCGGGGGATTACCGCCGGTCTGATGAGCACAGCCGGAGGGCTTTTCAGTACCTTGATTGTGTGGCTGTTGCTGCGAAAACTGCGTTTTGGTCTGCTGGGCGCCAGCGCGGCGGGAGCCTTGGCCCATAATGCTGCCCAGCTTGCTGTAGCCTGTCTGCTGACTTCCTCCGCGGTGCTGTACTATGCGCCGGTTCTGGTGCTGCTCGGCACTGCTTCCGGCATCCTCACCGGCCTTGCGTTGGGGGTATTGCTGCCGCCTCTGGAGAAATTGCAGGGAAGGTAAACTCATATAGTATCAATAAAGAGCGTTCCCCACAGGCGAAACCCGTCTGTGTGAATATAAAAATATGGCGGGCAACCGCCCTTTTCGAAAAAGAAGGAGGAAAGGAACGGATGGAACTGACGTTTCCCAAAAAGCCCTTCCGCACCCACGGCGGGGCAAGGGTACCCCATCACAAAAACACCAGCCAGATCCCTACAGTCGTCCTTCCCACGCCAAAACAGGTAGTCATCCCCATGCAGCAGCATATTGGGGCTCCCTGTAAGCCGTTGGTGAAGAAAGGCGACCATGTGTATCTGGGACAGAAGATCGGCGATGCGGACGCCTATGTAAGCGCCCCTATTCACGCCAGCGTTTCCGGTACTGTCGCTGCGGTGCAGCAGATCATGCTTCCCGGCGGGCAGATGTCCGACGCAGTGGTCATCGATTCTGATGGCCTCATGGAAGCCGATCCCTCGATTCAACCTCCAACCGTCAACAGCTTGGAGGACTTTACCGCTGCTGTCCGGGCTTCCGGTTTGGTAGGTTTGGGCGGCGCGGGCTTCCCTGCTCATGTAAAGCTCAACGCGCCGGGAAAAATCGATACGTTGATTATCAACGCGGCTGAATGTGAGCCTTATGTCACCGCCGACCACCGGGAAGCGTTGGAAAACTCCGGCTCTGTGCTGGACGGCGTGTACGCGGTGAAAAAAATTCTCGGCGTGGAGCGGGTCATTATCGCGGTGGAGAACAATAAGCCCGATGTTATCGGGATTCTCTCCAAAATTGCCTATGACGACAAGCGTGACCCGGAAAACCATGTCCGGGTGCTGACCCTTAAATCCCAGTATCCCCAAGGCGCGGAAAAGGTGCTGGTACAGGCCTGCACCGGTCGCCGTGTTCCCACCGGCAAGCTGCCCGCCGATGTGGGCTGCTTGGTGATGAACATCACCTCCATTGCGTTTTTGGCAGATTACCTGCGCACCGGCATGCCCTTGGTGCGAAAGCGCGTGACCTTTGATGGTACCGCCATTAAAGACCCCAAAAACGTGCTGGTACCCATCGGTACCCGGATTTCCGAAGTGGTGGAGTTCTGCGGCGGTTATTCTCAGCCGCCCAAAAAGATGCTCATGGGCGGCCCCATGATGGGTATTGCCATTACCGACGATTCCCTGCCCATTTTGAAGCAGAACAACGCCATTCTGGCCTTTGGCGAGAAGGAAGCCCGCTTGCCGGAGCCTTCCGCCTGTATCCGCTGCGGCCGCTGCGTGCAGAGTTGCCCTATGCTGCTGGTTCCCACTTTATTGGAGCAGTACACCGAGAAAAAGGACGTGGAAGAGCTGCAAAAGCGTGGCATTATGACCTGCATGGAATGCGGCAGCTGTGCCTTTAACTGCCCGGCCAACCGCCGTCTGGTGCAGTCTATCCGTCTTGGCAAATCTTATGTGAAAAAAGCAGGAGGGAAACGCTGATGGAGAAGCTCATTGTCTCATCTTCGCCGCACCTTCGCAGCGGCGCTTCCACCCAGCGCATTATGCTGGATGTCATCATCGCACTATGTCCTGCCCTCATCGCTTCCTTTGTGTTCTTCGGCCCCCGTGCCCTGATTCTGGTAGCAGTGACGGTGCTTTCCTGTGTGCTCAGTGAATACATCAGCCGGAAAGTCATGAAGCGGGATAACACGGTGCCGGACCTTTCCTGCATCGTTACCGGCCTGTTGCTGGCTTTTAACCTGCCCGTTTCCCTGAACCCGCTGATGGCGGTGTTCGGCGGCGTGGTGGCCATTGTAGTGGTGAAGCAGATGTTCGGCGGTATTGGCCAGAACTTTGTGAACCCGGCTTTGACCGCCCGTATTATCCTCATGAACTCCTTTCCGGCAGACATGAGCAGCTGGACTCCGGCTTTCGGTTGGCTCAACGGCACCGACGCCACCACCACTGCCACTCCGCTGGCGGTGCTCAAGCAGGGGGGAGAGTTCAACTTCTCTTACATGGATTTGTTCCTTGGCAGCACCGGCGGCTGCTTAGGCGAGACCTGCGCGCTGGCGCTGATTCTGGGCGGCGTGTACCTGATGCTCCGCCGCGTCATCAGCCCGGTGATTCCCGTTACTTATCTGGCCACCGTTGTGGTGATCTCTTTCATTGCGGGCCGTGACCCGTTGGTAGACCTGCTCACCGGCGGCCTGATGATCGGCGCCTTCTTCATGGCTACCGACTACACCACCAGCCCCATCAGCCGCAATGGCCGCATCATTTATGCCATCGGCTGTGGACTGTTCACCATGCTCATCCGTATGTTTGCCTCTTTGCCCGAGGGCGTTTCCTATTCCATCGTGCTGATGAATATCCTGGTGCCCCTTATTGAGCGGGTGTCTCTGCCCAGGCCCTTTGGAAGTAGAAAGGGGGATGGCGTAAAATGAAACTGAAAGAAGTGTTAAAGCCTGCCCTGATTCTTTGTGTAATCTGCTTGCTGGCAACGGCGGCTCTGGCAGGCACCAACCTGCTCACCGCCGACACCATTGCCCAGCAAAAAGTGATTACCGAGCAGGAATCCCGCAAGCAGGTGCTCCCCGACGCCGACAGCTTTGAGGAAGCCGACGGCTATGCTATCGGCAAAACCGGCAGCGATGTGGCCGGATATGTGTTTGTTACCTCCGCCAAGGGCTACGGCGGCGACGTACAGGTCATGACCGGCATCAGTGCCGAAGGGCAGGTCACCGGCGTGGTGATTCTGGAACAGAACGAGACCCCCGGCCTTGGCGCTAACGCGGAAAAAGAGAGTTTCCGGGATCAGTTCAAACAGGCTGTGCCCGAAAACGGCTTTACCGTGACCAAATCCACCGCCGGTGAGGGCGAAATTTCCGCTATGACCGGCGCAACCATTACCACCACCGCTGTGACCAATGCTGTTAACGAGGCCATTGCCCAATATCATGAAATAAAGGAGGGAGCATAAATGGCAAAAAGCCTTTTTCAGGAATTTTCCAAAGGTATTATTAAGGAAAACCCGGTGCTCCGCCTGATGCTGGGCACCTGTGCCACGCTGGCTGTCACTACCGCTGCCAGTAATGCCATCGGCATGGGCGCTGCCACCACCTTTGTGCTGGTGTGCTCTAATGCTGTTATCTCCGCTTTGCGGAAAGTCATCCCCGACAAGGTGCGTATTCCGGCCTATATTACGGTCATCGCTGCCTTTGTTACCATCGTACAGCTGTTGATTCAGGCCTATTCCCCGGCGCTGGACAAATCTCTGGGCATTTTCCTGCCCCTGATTGTGGTAAACTGCATCATTCTGGGCCGTGCTGAGATGTACGCCAACAAGAATAAAGTCCTGCCGTCTATCGTGGACGGTCTGGGCATGGGCGTGGGCTTTACCGTTGCTCTGCTGCTCATGGGTATCATCCGTGAACTGCTGGGTGCAGGCACCGTATTCGGTATCCCGATTACTGCCGGATTCATGCCGCCTATCATTATCTTTATCCTGCCTCCCGGAGGCTTCTTCGTGTTTGGTATGCTTATTGCGCTTGCCAACCGCATCTCCGAAGGCAAAGGCCAGAAGCCTGCCGAGCTGGGATGCGCTTCCTGTCCGCTGGCTGCTTCCTGCACCAAGCTTATGGCACAGGAAAAGGACTGCAATCGAAAGGAGGGCAAATAAGCCATGATAAAAAGTTTAGTTGCCATCTTCCTTGCCGCCATCTTGACGGAAAACTATATTCTAAATAAGTTCCTGGGTATTTGCC
>CALWIS010000168.1 GCA_944380795.1 uncultured Clostridia bacterium
CAGCGGCGACCTCACAGGCTATGCCGACGAGGAAACTGTGGCCGTACTCAAGAGCGGCTATAACCCCATCCGTTTTCCCGACCTGAAGCTCTGCGAAAGCGTGGAGGAATCTAAAACCTTAAACGCCGACGGCGTCCCCAAAGTTATTATCTCCTCCAGCGGTATGTGCGAAGCTGGGCGAATCCGGCACCACTTAAAGCATAATCTCTGGCGAAAGGAAAGCGCCATTCTTTTTGTGGGATATCAGGCAGAGGGCACCTTGGGGCGCAGACTGATTGACGGCGTTCCCAGCGTCAAGCTGTTTGGAGAAGAAATCGTAGTTATGGCTAAGATCTATAATTTCCGCGCTTTATCCGCCCATGCAGATAAGACCGGGCTGCTGCGATGGATTACCTCCTTCTCCCCTGTTCCCCGCCGAGTATTTGTGGTCCACGGCGAAGAGGAAGCTGCGGGAAGCTTTGCTGCCGCCCTGCAGGCCATGGGATATCAAACTATCGTCCCCAATTACCTAGCAGCCTATGATCTGTTGGCAGACCGTGTTGTCAGCGAAGGGTTGGAGCCCAGCGAGAAGCCATCCCGTCAAAAACGCCGGGCTGCTTCTTCTGTTTACGCACGGCTGGTGGCGGCTGGACGCCGATTGCTGCAAGTCATCGCCCACAATGAGGGCGGGGCTAATAAAGACCTTGCCAAATTTGCTGACCAGATCATTTCTTTGTGTGATAAATGGGATCGATAAATCTGTATATAAAACAACAGCCGGGACGCTCCTTAAAAGCGTCCCGGCTGTTGTTATCTGAAATAGAATCCAGTTTTTATCAGGAGCGAGCGCCAGCAGGCACTTCTTCCTCACCCTTCATGGCGATATTATAGTTCTTTACCAAATCGGTCTCATCGATCTTGGGGTCTTCTTCCCCGCCGCCTTTTCCGTCCTTTTTGCTGGAGAAAGCAAACTTCAGCAAAACAGGAGCGATCACAGTGGTGAATACCACGGTGAGGATAATGGGGCCCATAAAGACATTGGACATCAGGCCCAGTGCAGCACCTTTGGTGGCCACGATCAATGCAACTTCACCGCGGGAGACCATACCTACGCCTACCTGTACGGCTTCACGGTTGCTGTATTTGCAAATCTTGGCGCCAAGTCCGCAGCCAATAATCTTGGTCAATACTGCAATGACCATCAGCAAGATGGAGAACGTGATAATGTGGGGGGTCATTTCCGGCATGGTCATCTTTAGGCCAATGCTGGCAAAGAACACCGGGGAGATCAAGGTATAAGAGAGGGTCTCAAACCGGGATGCAATATACGGTGCGCGCTGAGTGTTGGAGATGATGAGGCCGGCAATAAAGGCACCGGTAATATCTGCCACTCCAAAGAACTCCTCGGCACAGTAAGAGATCAACAGGCAGAAAACAAAAGCCAAGATCACAAAACGGCGCATATCCTTGTGATAGTGATTCTGCAATTTGCGGAAGAAGAGGAAGAACAAAACCCCCGCCACAGCAGCAAATGCAAAGAAACCTACGATTTTCAGGAGCACGATACCGATCTGCACACTGGGATCCGCCATGCTGGTGATGACCGTCAGGGCAATAATACCCAGAATATCATCGATAATAGCGGCACCCAAAATAGCATTGCCAGCGCGGGTGTTGAGTTTTCCCATCTCCTTCAAGGTCTCAACGGTGATACTCACCGAAGTAGCCGTCAGGATCACGCCGATAAACATATTTTGGAGGAACAGGCTGGCGGTTGCGCCTTCCGAAAGATCGGGGCCGTTAAACAAATGAGCCAGCAAGAAGCCTCCTCCCAGAGGCACCAGCACACCGCATAGAGCGATGATGAAGGAAGCCGCTCCAGTCTTTTTCAATTCCTTAATGTCAGTTTCCATACCGGCGGTAAACATCAGAACGATTACGCCGATCTCCGAAACCTTTGTAATAAAGTCTTTGTCGCTAAGGACATTCAACACAGCAGGCCCCAAAATCACGCCTGCCAACAAAGCGCCTACCACCTGAGGCATTTTAAAGCTGCGGGTGAGCAATCCCAAAATTTTGGTACACAAAAGGATCAAAGCCAGATCCAAAAGAAAATTATAGGTCATACCCATCTGTCCTTCCTTTCCTATTTAATATAATTTTTCCAGAGGTCATTTTAGCACAAGACCCACAGCGGTGCAATAACGCTTCACATGAAATATTGCCTTTTTACCAATTTATTTTTGGCGATTTAAGACAAAACAGGTTCTCCTTTTTTCCCTTTTCTTGCAAAATTCCCTACAGTCTCGTTTTTGAGTTGGATGCTTTTACCACCGTCGCAAAACTCTTTTTTCTTTGCTATATGGCTCTGGAATATGGTGGAATTTTTTTACTTTTTCTGCATACTGTTTACTGATTCCTATGCCCTCCTCAATATGTTGTGGATTTCCCTGGCATCGAAGAAATGTTTTGTCGAAATGCACTGTTTTTTTTTGAAGACTTGACTTTCCTGTCAAAGCGGGGGTATTATGAACAAGTAGATAGTTATATTTTTTAACTATCCAAAACGGGAATGCCTGCCAACTACCGGCTCCTCTGCTATCCCTGTCTTTTGAGGTGAACTGCTTTATGAACCAATCCCTATATGAGGCGACTGCTCAGGTCACCTTGTTTTGCCGCATGGCATTGCGGCAAAAATTGGCCATCCCCATACATCACAGCGATATGGGCGTCCTTTTGTATCTTGACAGTGCCCAAGGGGAGGTCACGCCGGCTGCGGTCAGTTCTTTTATGGGCATCTCCCGTCCTTGTACCACTGCTCTGCTAAAACGCTTGGAGCGGGACGGCTATATTTCCCGGCATCCCATCCCCTCAGATGGAAGGCGGTATTCCTTGGCCTTGACCGGAAAGGGGCACCGGATGCTTTCACATGTACATGAGGAATATGGGCGGATCATCCAGGGCTTAAAGGAGCAAATGGGGAATGACCGCTTTTCCCTGTTCCTGGAAATGATCGAGGAATCCAATGAGATCCTGCGCAAAAACCTTTGACCGGGTCGCACCCGTTGATGATACGATGAAGAGAGAGGAAGATCTGCCATGATGAAAATCGGATTGGATGTAGGCTCTACCACCATTAAGTGTGTGGTATTGGACGAGCAGGAACACATTCTCTATCAATCCTATGAACGCCATTACTCCCAGATCACCGAAAAAATGGGAGAACTGCTTCAGAAAATACAAAAAGAATATGTGGGAAAAGAAGACGCTATGGTCTCTGTTTCCGGCAGCGCCGGTATGGGTATTGCCGAAAGCTGCGGCCTTCCCTTTATTCAGGAGGTATACGCCACCCGCTTGGCCTTGAAAAAATTGATTCCCGACGCGGATTCGGTTATTGAGCTGGGCGGCGAGGATGCAAAAATTTTGTTTCTCACCGGTGGGCTGGAAGTGCGCATGAACGGCTCCTGTGCAGGCGGCACCGGCGCCTTCATCGATCAGATGGCCACCCTTTTGAATATTGCCCCCGATGAGATGAACGAGATAGCCAAGGAGCACGAGAAGATCTATACCATTGCCTCTCGGTGCGGTGTGTTTGCCAAAACCGACGTGCAGCCTTTGCTGAATCAAGGAGCAAGAAAGAGCGATGTGGCCGCCAGTATTTTTGCGGCAGTGGCCAACCAGACCATTGCTGGTCTGGCACAGGGACGGCCTATTACCGGCAAAGTAGTCTATCTGGGCGGGCCTCTCACCTTCCTCTCGGAATTACGGACGGCTTTTGATACCGCTCTTTCCACCAAGGGTCTTTGCCCCGAAAACTCCCTGTACTTTGTGGCCTTGGGCGCCGCTTATAACAGTGAGATCTCGGTAGATTTGGGCACGGCTTTAAAAAATGTCGCTGCTTATACTGGACACGCTTCTTTCCTGTTTATCCCTCCCCTGTTTAACAATCAAGAAGAATACGATGAGTTCAAAAACCGCCATGAACAGTGCAAGGCCCCTCGCACCCAGCTGGAAGGCTATACCGGCAAGTGCTTTTTAGGCGTAGACGCTGGTTCCACCACCGTGAAGGCGGTGCTGTTGGATGAACAGGGCAAACTGCTGGATTCCATCTATCAGAGCAACGCCGGCAACCCGGTGCCCATTATTCGGGAATACCTTTTGAACCTCTATCGGAACCATCCCGGTATCCGCATCGTCACCGGCGCTGTTACCGGCTATGGCGAGGAGCTTTTGAAAAACGCCTTCGCTATTGAATACGGCATTGTGGAAACAGTAGCCCACTTCACCGCTGCCAAGACCTTTATGCCCGATGTTGACTTTGTCATTGACATTGGCGGGCAGGACATGAAGTGTTTTAAAATCCGCAACGGCGCTATCGATAATATTTTCCTCAACGAGGCCTGCTCCTCCGGCTGCGGCTCCTTCCTCCAGACCTTTGCCAATACTTTGGGCTATGACATTGCGGAGTTCGCCAAAATGGGCCTATTCGCCAAACACCCGGTGGACTTGGGCTCTCGCTGCACGGTGTTTATGAATTCCTCTGTGAAGCAAGCGCAAAAGGATGGCGCTACCACCGAGGATATTTCCGCCGGCCTTTCTGTGAGTGTGGTGAAAAACGCCATCTATAAGGTGATCCGGGCCGCCTCTGCCGAAGAGCTAGGCCGCCGCATCGTGGTGCAGGGCGGCACCTTCCTCAACGATGCCGTGCTCCGGGTGTTTGAAAAGGAGCTGGGGGTAAATGTGATCCGCCCGGATATCTCTGGCCTGATGGGCGCTTACGGCGCAGCGGTATACGCTATGGGACGCTGGAATAAGCAGCCCGACGAAAGTAAAAGTATCATCTCTCTGGAAGAGCTGGAAAACTTTGTCCACGAGGTACATGTGACCTCCTGCGGCTTGTGCAGTAACCACTGCCGCCTGACAGTGAACGTGTTTGGCGGAAATCGGCGGTTTATCGGCGGCAATCGCTGCGAAAAGCCAGTGACCAAGCGTTCCGGCGCAGGAGACGACATGGACCTGTATGCCTACAAGCTGAATAAGCTCCGCTCCTATGAGCCCCGGCAGGGCAAACGGGGAAAGATCGGCATTCCCATGGGGCTGAATATGTACGAGCTTCTCCCCTTCTGGCACACTTTCTTCACCCGGTTGGGATTTGAAGTAGTCACCTCCCCGGTTTCCAGCCGAGAGTTGTACATCGAAGGGCAGCACACCATCCCCTCCGATACTGTGTGCTTCCCAGCCAAGCTGATGCACGGCCATGTCATCGCCCTGCTGAAAGAAGGCGTAGACCATATTTTCTACCCCTGTATGTCCTATAACTTTGATGAGGACTTGGGCGACAACCATTACAACTGTCCGGTAGTGGCCTATTACCCTGAGGTGATCTCGGCCAATATGCCGGAGCTGGAAAACGCCACCTTTATCAAGGATTATGTGGGTATCCACCGGAAAAAGGATTTCCCAGGCAAGATGACCGAGATTTTGGGCCAATATTTTGAAGGGATTTCTATCCACGAGGTGAAAACCGCCGCTGACGCTGCTTATGATGCTTATTCCTGCTATCTGGAGGATGTGCGGCATCAGGGCGAGGTCATTATCGAAAAGGCACGGGAAAAGAAGCTGCCCATCATCGTCCTCAGCGGTCGTCCCTACCATCTGGACCCGGAGATCAACCACGGCATTGACAAACTCATCACCAGCCTGGGAGCTGCGGTCATCTCGGAGGATTCCGTCAGCTTCCATGAGCATCGGTTCCGCACCGGCGTGCTCAACCAGTGGACCTATCA
>CALWIS010000169.1 GCA_944380795.1 uncultured Clostridia bacterium
CATCTCTATCACCTCCAGGTAGATTCTTTGAAGTAAGCGCTATAGGGGCCCAGTTCCTGCATACTAATGCGTTTCCCATGTTTGGAAAATTGTTTCTGAATGGCATACAGAATATCCTTCATGGTAATTTTCCGGTCTTGGGCCGCTGCTAAAAAGGCAGCCGATACGGCGGAGTTCTTGATCATAGCGCCGGTCATTTCAAACCGCTCCGCCAAAAAAGCAATATCCACCGTGGTATCTCGGGGGGCCTCGGCGGGAAATACCGATTGCCAGAGCGCTTTTCGCTGCTGACTATCGGGGAAAGGAAAATGGATAATATAACTGATCCGGCGAAGAAATGCTGAATCAATATTGGTGAGCAGGTTGGTGGTCATAATCACCACTCCCTGGTATTCCTCCATCTTTTGCAGCAGAAAAGAGGTTTCCACATTGGCATATTTATCGTGGCTGTCTTTGATCTCGCTGCGCTTACCGAACAGGGCGTCTGTTTCGTCAAAAAACAGAATGGCGTTGTTTTTCCCAGCCAAATCAAAAATTTTGCCGAGGCTTTTTTCTGTCTCACCAATATATTTAGACAGCACTCGAGAAAGGTCGATCTGAAACACCGGAAGCCCTAATTCATTCCCGATAATGGAAGCCGCCATGGTCTTACCGGTGCCAGGCGGGCCCTCAAACAGCATGGAAAGTCCCTGGCCGTATTTCAGCTTTTGCTTAAAGTTCCACTGATCGTACACCCGATATCGGAACCGGAGATGATCCATCCCCTCCTGGATCTGCTGCTTTTCCTCTGGGGGAAGAATCAGGTCCTCCATAGTGTAACCGGTATTCAACCGGCTGGCAGCGTCTCCCATCCCGTCACCGGTGCGCTCCAAACAGGCCGCCTCGATCTGCGAAAGGGAGATGCTTTCCCGATTGTTCAAGCGACATTGTTCCCGGCAAGTGGTAAGGATATGGATGATTTGTCCTGGCAGGAATCGGTATTTTCCAGCCAGCTCCGCCGCGTCCACTTCTTTTTCCAAAGGATACTGGCTGCTCTCCCACAATGCCCGATTGCCTTCAAAATCCAGTTCCCGCAGCCAAAAGCGATGCTGGGAGGCTACTTCCGGCAATGTGACCTCTGGCTCCAGACGGAACAGCAGCACCGGATGGATGGGCCGCAGGGCCGCTTCCAACTCCTTGAGCCGGGAAACATCCGGGGATTGAGGGAAGTCAGTCAGGCAGCACACGGCCCGCTGCAGACGCAGTTCCCCGGCTAATGTTTGCAGCACCTGGGGCCACGGCTGCTCCAACAGCCGCTTCCAAGAAACCACCAGCAGGTTCTTCCGTGCCTTTTGGCAGGCATGGCGGAGCAAAAACAGCCGTCCACTGCCTGTCTCTCCAGATAAAAGGATGTTTAAAGGGATATCCCCTGTAAGGGCTGAAACCAAAAATTTCTCCTCTTTCTCCCGGCCATACAGCGGGGGAAGGGTTTCAAAGACATGATAGGATTCCGCCCAGGGAAGGTTCTTTAAAATACTGCCTTCCAGCAAGAGGTCCATTATCCGAGGCTTTAGCTGGAAAAATGTCTGCTCCATCCGAGCAGGGTCCTTTTCCTCCAAAAACACCACCGGCAAATAGCTTTCTTTGGCCTGCCGCAGATTTGCCTCGCTTCCCCGGAAAAAAAGTTCCAATACAACGGTGGAATTTAAGAAAGGAAGGAAGCTGGGACGATTACAATACCGCATAATAGAGGTAAAATCTACATTCTGTATAGCCAAATAACTACACATCACCAAAAGCCGCCCCTCCCAAGGGATCTGCAAAGAGTCGCAAAGATAGTCTAAAGGCAGAAAGCAGGTGGCCTCCTTTGCCCGCTGCTGCGCCTCTGCTTTTTGGGTCTGGTATTCGTTCTGCGCCCCCTCAGAAAGAGTAAACAGGCGAAGAGCCCGCCTATCTCCCTGCTCTAACCGCTTCAACAGGCTGGGGAGTTCCCATTCCCCAGGATTTGCGGACAAAGCGGGCTCTTCCTGCCAAAGAAGATATTCTCGGAACAGAAGGGCCAACATAGAGTGATAGGCCGCATATTCCTCCTGTGGATTCTGATAGGGCAGCAACACGGTAAAACCTCCTGTGAATATACGAGCAAATCCAATTACAAATTGGATAAACAATAAACAAAATTACAATTTGGATAAATTATTAGTTAGGAAGGTAGTCCTTGGCGTTTAAACTTTCCCCATAAAGGGCCTTCATGAGAATAGGGCCGTAAAAATTCATCGCCCCCATATTGATATTGATGGTTAGATCAGCCAGCTGCAACTGTGTTTCTTCCGAAGCGGCAGGCGGCAAAAAGGTGGAGGTGCGCAGCCGCACCTGACCCGCATAGTCCCCTTCTAAAATCATTTCAAAGTTTCCAAACCAGATCCGGCAGTTGATTTGATGAAGCAGGGAAGAAAACAGCTCCCGTCTCTCCTCTGGCACCGCGGAGGGAAGCACCGCAAAGTAGCAAAAGCTGTACTCCTCGTCCACCTTTAAAAAGGAATTCCAGGAAAAACCGTTGCCGTTGACATCCAGCTTCAGGATATCATCCTTTTCAATATAGTTCCATTCTTTGCTGGCCAAATATTTTTTCAGCAATTCTCTTGCCATACTCTTCGCTCCTTTTTGATTTTCTACTTTTTGTATTTTCTTATACCTTCGGCTCCTCAGCCAGATGACTAGGAATTCTCCGGAGAAGATGACTCCTCAGTGGGTTGTGAATTTTCTGAGGACGGCGTTTCTTCTGATGAAGTGGATTGTTCGGGAGCTTGTGACTCTACCGGAACCTCAGAAGGCGCGGGAGTGGGCGTCGGCGTAGGAGTCGGTAATGGCTCCACATCCGGCAGGGTGATCTCGGGCAGCTCGTAGGAGCTATAATCCTCCACTTCTTCCGAACCATCCTCCTGTTCCGGGGAGGCCAGTTGAGGAGATGTAAACTGGGCATCCTCCTCCTCTGAAGTGTCGTACTCTTCCCGAAGCTCCTTAAGCTCCTCAAGCTTAGTCTGTTTATAGCCATAATCTAAAGTTCCAATGGCCATTTCTGTTTCCCCTTGCGCCTGATAGATCTGCGCCTTTTTATAATACAGCGTCCCTTCCTTGGGATAGTCCTGCAAAGCTTTTTGGCATGCCTCCATGGCCTTCTCATATTCCTCGCTGGCCATGGAGTGGTTGATCTGGGTCAGATATTCGTCCAATGGGACAACTTGGGACTGACGCCACCACCAAACTCCTAAACCGATCAGCAACAAGAGGACCAGCAGTATCAGCCATGGGATCCCGGACTTTACTTTTTCTCTCATGGCTGTTCACCTCCCAATCGTTTGCAGCACGCTAACCAATAAGTGGCCGCGATTGTATCCTCGCTGTTTTCCTGGCAGATGGCTTGTAATTTCTCTGCCGCAGATTGATAATTCCCCTCCCGGTACTCCAGTAAAGCCTGTTCAAACTTTTCCCGAGAACAGAATTTAGGGGAATCCTCTCCCACTGGAATGCATTCGTAATAGGCAGTTTCGTCCAGCCAGCCAGCTAAACGGAAGGAATATCCCGACAAGCCAGATTCCACCTCTGCCCCATCCATATGCAAGAAAAAGCCTAGGCAGCGCTGCCTCGTCAGATTTTCCATCAGAGAACGGATCTGCTCCCCTTCCTCCGATAGAATCAGCACTCGTTTTACGCTGTCGTTCCCCACAACTCCCACCTGCACAGTGGCAGGGGAAAGAAATAGGGTGACCTGATGCCGCAATACCGGATGATCGAAAATGGTCTGCATGGCTAAAACCGCCTGTTCCTGGCGCATAAAGCAGCCGCTGACCTTATTATCGTCAAAATGCAGGATCATGCACTTCTGCGCCCGCATACATTTCAGCGCCGTTTCAATCAGCTTAGAACCTGCGGTTTCTTTCTGGGGAAGCAGCGCCAGTGTAAAGAGGAACACCTTGCGTTGAGCCATTTGGCCAGCCTGCACTTGGGTAAAGGAAGATGCCCCCATCAGAGTGATGACATCTTTGGGAATCAGCCGTTCATATTGGGCGTTACAGGTTTGAATATCCTCCATATAGACCTGGATACTTCCTGTCATGGTCTTCATGGTTTGAGCGGTTTCAGAAACCTCGTCCCGTCCTGGGAAATCAGCAATATCCCATTCCCCTTTTTCGGCAGACCGCTGCAAAGCGCGGTTAAGCAAGCGCAGCCGGTGCATAAACAGCCAGATCAAAATGTTTTCCGCCAACAGCAACAGCAAACAGGTAATAATGACTACTTTCAATAACTGTAGCACCGAAGAAAGGATGATCGCCTGCTGTTCATAACCATTGGAAAAGGAAGCCGCCACCAGGGGACAACTTTGGGAATTCCACTCAAAGTCTATCGCATTCATAGTGTAGTACAAAATTCCAATACTTCTTCGATCCTCAAAACATTGGACGAATTTTGTTTCCACAGCCTGTTGAAAGCCTTCCTGTGCCTTTACTCCTACAGCATATTCTGCCAAAACCGAGGAGGTCAGGTCGGAGCTATAAAGACAGTACCACTGCTCATTGTAATATAAAAATAATTCATAGCTGTAAGGCAAACCATTAGCATTTTGATGTGAGATCCAAGTGTTCATCTTTTGGACAAACTCCGAAGAGAATCGTAAATTGCCTTTCTCATCCTCTTCTAACTGCCCTTGCACTTGTACCACACTCAGCAGCGATTGAGCAGCGTTTGCACTGTTAATTTGCTCGCGCTGTCGGGAATACCGCTCTATGGAACTGGCAGATACCCAAGTAATGGCAATGGTCCCTATCACGGTTACCAACAGAGAAATCACACTGATACGGGTACGCACGCTGACAAAACGGCGTTTTTCCTGCTCGCGGCTGTTTCGTTTTCGAAACCAAATCAACCAGACGATTCCACAGAGCAGCAATTCTACCAGCAATACCAGCAAAAAGTAAAGAATGACCTCACCCCACTGAATATTTCCCTGCAAATAGAAGAAATTTTTTAAGGTCCTTCCATTCCAATAGACTCCGATCAAGGAATCTTCCTGCTCATAAGAGGCAGTAAAACTTCCATCTGAACGGGGGGAAACACTTTGCAGATTCGTCAAATCAAACTGCCCGGTAATGGGTTTGCTGGTAATCGCATCATTAG
>CALWIS010000170.1 GCA_944380795.1 uncultured Clostridia bacterium
AGCCAAACACTTCCTGTTGATGTTCCTGCACAAAGTACACATCCATTTGCGGGATCTGGGCTTGATGTGATAACGGAAATCGCTCCCTATTTTCGATCAATACGAGGCCCAGATCGTCTGCTTGCGCCCGCTGCATCAAACGGAGGAACACCTTGTCCGGTTTTTCATGGTCAAATTCTCCTACATGGAAGAAGCAGTGCTCAATGATTCGTCCCATCCGGGCTGCCTCCTGAGCCAGACGGTCATGCTGCCTCCACAGCTCCCGATGCGCCTCTTCCTTCATCATGCCGCTCGGTATATGGCAAAAAATCGACGCGAGTTTTTCCATAAGCATCTCACCTTTCCAAAGTTTATTTTATTGCTGTTTCATCAAGTAGTCTGTCAAACGACGTCATGCCATCGAGAAGTGTGCTCATATATTCGTAACTGGCATTGAGCGCATGCTCTGACAGCCCCGGCATGGGGGGTTCCAACTCCGGATACCGGCTCATCACCGCAAGCATGAAGGTATCTGCAAAGACATCCTGAAGCTGCAATATGGTAAGGGCATCAGGCTCTATCCCCAGGCGGCGTAAGTATGTTCGGAATGAGGATGGGATTTGATCCATGCCTCCGGTTTCTCTGATATGGATCAGATGGCCTAATTCATGCAGCAAAATAGGAATGGGCGAAAGACTTTTCTCCCGCATCCGGTACATACAGATGCATCCCTGTATTCCATCCGGCGTGAAAACCACTGTTGTTTCCCCGTTTAAGCTTTCATGCTGGGCATCAAAAAGCAGGACTTCAATTGGCTGCGCAGGCGACACTTTCTGTGTGTAATAGAAAACCTGATCCGCCATTTGAAATACCATGTCGACCTGCTCCTCCGTCAAGGCGGGCGTGTCAGATGACCAAAGCAGACCGGAAAATTGGTATAGCGCCTCGATACAAGGGACAATTCCAAGTTCACGGTTCATGTTCAATATCCACTGGGCATACCGGGTAACGGCATCCTCTCGGTAGAGCCTGTAACCTGTTCCGGACACATACGCAGGGCGCAGTGAAAATATCCGCTTTGCGAATGCTTCCGCGGCACGCTCGTCTCCTTCATCCCATCTTATCAGTGCCGCTTCTGTTTCTTCAAAGAGCGTCAAGAGATCAAAAGGCATACCGTCCTCCTTGTGTCATAGCATCATTTGCAAAATTGTGTCAGCATTTCTTTCCTTGTACGCATATTCCAAATGAGAATATAGATCCGCTGTTGTGGAAATAGTACTGTGTCCCAGCCATTGCTGCACTTCGATCAGAGGCACACGGGCAGAGATCAGCAGATTGGCGCAGCTGTGCCGCAGATCATGGAATCGGATTCGCCGCAAATGATTCTCCTTGATGATACGTTGAAACTGCTCTGATAGGGTATCCGGCTTGATCAGTTTTCCATTCTCATTTACGCAGATATAGTCCTCATGAGGCGGCGATTGTGAGCCATATCGCTGCTTAGCATGTCCCCGAAGGAGTTTTGCTATATAAGGCATGAGAGGCAGAGTCCGAAAACTGGATTTGCGTTTTACTCTGTCTGCCGCAATGATTTGCCGGCGGCCATGGATTGAGACCACCGTGACAGTATGGGAAATGGTGAAACACCGCTGTTCAAAGTTAACCGCACCCCAGCGTAACCCCAATATCTCGCTACGCCGCAGTCCATATAAGACGGCAAAAGCAATCGGCAGTTCCAAGGGATCTTCCTGGATCGCATTGAGCAGGTTTCGACATTCTTCTGGAGAATAGCAGTCGGAAATGGATGGGCCTTTTTTCGGACGGGGAATACGGTCCGTTGGATTTTCCATAATCAAGCCCCGTAATTTGGCCTCCTCCAATGCCTTGTGTAGAAGTACATGGTAGTGCAAAACGGTATTTCCTGTCAGTCCCTTCCTATACAAAAAATGGTAGTAATCCAAGATATCAGATGGCTTTAGTTTGGCAAGTTCTATCCGGCGTTCCTCAAAATAAGGTGCGATCCGGTTTTGAATACATTTCTGATATTCCGTATATGTCCCCACGGATACTTTTCCGTGGAAGTTTTTGACCCATGCGGTCAGATAATGACTGAAAAGAATGCCGAAATTCCGCTTTCGCATCTCGCAAAGATCTGTGTAGTCCCGCCGGGCAGCCCACAGCATTTCCTCTGCCTTTCTTTTATTTCCATCTACCCGCAGGTGAGTCGCAAGCCATTTCGGTTTGGATTTCCCCGACTCATCCCGTACTCGAAGGATCATATACCAATATCCATTCTTTTTCTTCAAACTTCCCGAGATCATGTTTGTACCTCCATGCTTTATTTGGGGAGGCTTTCCCTCCCACCGTGGGAAGTACTATATCAGTTTTTTCTTCACAATTGTCAAAGTGGGCACAACCGGTCAGATTCGAAATCGTGTGGGTCGTATTCCCATCCGATCCTGGAACCCCTTGATTTTACTGGATTTGTTTCGCTTCCACCGCGAGACTCAGTTGTGTTATCTACGGTTTTTCTAACACATGGGGAAGCTTGCTGGCAGGTGGAGTAGCAGGACTGTGTGCGAGTGGATTTTGGAACTGGGGGAACTTAAAATCTTTCTACGAATTTTATCCGAGTGGTTCCCCAAACATTTCGAAATCAGTTTGTGGGCAAACGCACGTGGGTTCGAATCTCTCCCCACCGCCAAACCTGCTGCTGTTGGTCCAGCCCTTTCCAGGGCTGCGCACCTTAGGCAAATATTCTACATATATGACGGGTCCAAAGGAACATCCGAGAAAAATAAAGTGTAGCTTTATTTTTCTCGGATGTTCCTTTAAAGTTGGGTTGTCATAGCCCTGCACTTTTGATTGATGAAATGAGCGATGCGTGGTATAATAAAAATAACAATTGACCCAGCGAGGTGCTACATGAGAAACCAAAAACCTCCCTTTGAAATCACAAACCAGATCATTGACTATGTGGCGGAGATCGCCGAGCTGGTGGGGCGTTTGACTGTATTCTCTCCCCTATCTGCAAGT
>CALWIS010000171.1 GCA_944380795.1 uncultured Clostridia bacterium
CTGTTTGTCCGGTGTCCGATGGACAAGACCCGGAGGACGCTGCGGGACAAGCCGCTGCGCAAAGATAAGTTCTCGGCATAACGGAAGAACGGACGGCCCCTTCGGGAAGGAACGAAGGGGCCTCTTTGATGAACCAGCAACAGAGTAAAGGAGACTCAGTTATGGAAAACATGATGGCCAGCTTCAGCAGCAAAGGGTTCGGACAGATCCGCGTACTCCAGGAAAATGGCAAGTGCCTGTTTTGTGGTGCGGATGCTGCCAAGTCGGGATATAGCAATGCCCGAGACGCTCTGCGGAAACATTTTTGAATGGAATCGATTTTGCAGCAAACTCCCTGCGATTCCATCGAAGCCGGCGCCTGTCAGGTCTCGTACATCAACGGAAGAATCTCATCTTGTACAATGCGAATCATCGCTTGAATCCCCTCTGTTTTTACATTGTTTGGACGGTATGCCGCCACGCAGGGATGGCCTGCCGGCATCGGATTCAATACCAGGAAATCAAGCCGGTCCATATCAGGAAGGGCACTGAAACGAGGCCCGACCGCATAAACAAGCTGCACTCCCAACCCCCGGATCGCCAGCTGCAGCCCGGTGGTCATATTGGTTACCGTGATGGTGCGGGATGGGTGCAAATTGTGGCTGCTCAGGATGGAATGCAATGGATCGTAGAGCCCGTTGCTTACTTCCGGGACGATAAAAGGCAGTCCATCCAGAGATTGGGGACTGATGGTGTAGGGACGGCGAAAATCGAATCGGTCACGCACTTCGGGCGGGACCAGGCCATAGGCCCGGTGTGCTGCGAGCAAGAGCGGTTCCGGTGCGGGGAACAGCTTTACAATTTCCAGCTGATGCTTTGATCCAAGGGATAAGGCAGGCAGGGCGCCGAATACAAGGTCGATTTTATCCTGCAACAGCAATTCAGCCATGCGGCTCTCAGTGCTCTGCATGACGTAAACATTCACCTGGGGGTATTGCTGGCAGAAAACCGGCAGGATGATGGGCAGCCAGTGGTTGCCCCGCACCTGACCAATTCCCAGCCGCAGCGTCCGGGTTGGGTCGGCAATGGCCTGCAGATCCTGCCGGATGCTTTGGGTTGTGGCCCGCACTTTTTTCATCTCATCCAGATAGTAGCGCCCTGCGTCGGTCAGCTGGATGGGATTCTTGGCGCGGTCGAACAACTTGACCCCCAGTTCACTTTCCAGCCGGTTGAGATAGAGGGTCAGCGCCGGCTGCGAGATATGCAGCCGCTCGGCAGCGCGGGTTACATTTTGAACTTCTGCAACTGCAATCACATAATCAAGACGATCCAGCAACATAGCCTCGACTCCCTTTGCACACACTTTCAGACAACACATTCAATATAGCATAAAGGAAGCAAAATGACAAATTAAACAATTTTATTGCTCGATAAATAACACATATTGGACTGGACACACATATTCGGCGTATGCTGTGGGCACGAAGAGCGACAAAAAACGCAAAGGAGGATTCGTGTTGAAAATTACCAAAGTGTACACCGAGAAATACCGCTGGCCCAAAGCCAAGCCCATCGCAAACGGCAAGCATGTTTACACCCACAATGATCTGAACCTGCTGGTGATTGAAACAGATGAGGGCATCACCGGCTATGGATGCAGCTGGGCCATCGAGTTTGCCGACAGCATGGGCAAAGCCATTCTGGGCGAGGACCCGCTGAACATTGAGCGGCTCTGGCAAAAGACCTATGTGCCCAAATTCATTGGCCGCCGCGGCACCAGCTGCAAGACGGTGTCGGCCATTGATATCGCCCTGTGGGACATCAAAGCCAAGGTGGCGGGCATGCCGCTTTACCGGCTGCTGGGAGGGTACAGGGAAAAGATCCCCTGCTACGTCGCAGGAGGCTATTATGCCCAGGGCAAAGGCCTGCGGGAACTCCAGCAGGAGATGCTGGAGTATCAGAGCTGGGGCGTCCACGCCGTCAAAATGAAGGTGGGTGCACTCTCCCAGCGGGAGGACGCCGAGCGCGTCAAGGCGGTTCGGCAGGCCATCGGTGACGATATGGTGCTGACGCTGGATGCCAACTGTGCCTATCGCTTTTTTGAGGCGATCGAGTTCGCCAAGATGGTGGAGGAATACCACCCCTATTGGTTGGAAGAACCGGTGGATGCCGATGACTACGATGGATACCGCAAGGTCGCGGCCAAAAGCCCGATTCCCCTTGCAGCAGGGGAAAATGAGGTGACCCGGTTCGGATTCCGGGACCTCATCAACACCCAGGCTGTGAGCATTCTGAACCCTGACGCAGCGAGTCTGGGCGGCGTGACGGAATACATGAAAATTGCAGGCATGGCGGATGCCAATGGCCTTATGATGAGCCCGCACGGTCAGCAGCAGCTCCACGTACATCTGGACTGTGCGGTGCCCAATGTGAATTTTGCCGAGTTTTACCCGCCTCAGTACGATGCGAAAGTTTACGAGGCCTTTCTGAATCCTGTCACCTTCAACACGGACGGCACGGTCAGCCCCAGCCAGGCACCCGGCGCAGGCCTGGACATCAACCGGGAAGTTCTGAAAGATTACCGCATTGGCTGAGGAGGCTGGCAATGAAGATCACAAAGGTACAGGTGCTGCGGGCCAACCGCAGCGTCTTCTGTAAGATCCACACAGACGAGGGGCTCACCGGCCTGGGTGAAAGTGGGGCCTGGGGATTCCTGGAAGCCAGTGCCCGGGCCATCGATGTCTTTGCCGACTACCTCGTAGGCAAAGACCCGCTGGACATCGAGCACCACTGGCAGTACCTCTACCGCTTTTCCCATTTCCGTGGGGCCGCCGTGATGGGGGCGCTGTCCGCTGTGGACATTGCCCTGTGGGACATCGCCGGAAAATGGTACAGTGCACCGGTTTACAAACTGCTGGGAGGGGCATGCAGGGACAAAGTCCGTGTGTACAACCACACGGCAGGCCGCACCGAGGAGGAACTGGTGGAAAACGCCATCCGCGGCGTGGAGGAAGGGTATACCGCCCTGGGCCACCTGAATCCCTACCTGGACGAGCCCCGAACCAGCCCCTACCGGGACGGCAATGCAGCCATGCTCTATAAGGCAGAGCGCCGGATCGCCAAAATCAGGGAGGCTGTGGGCCAGGAGGTGGATTTGTGCCTGGAACTGCACCGCCGGCTGGAGCCGGGGCTGGCCGTGCAGCTCAGTGCACGGCTGGAGCCCTACAATCCCATGTTCCTGGAAGATCCCATCCGGCCGGACAACTTCGACGCCATGGCCGAGACGGCCCGCAAGTGCCGCATTCCCATTGCGACCGGCGAGCGCATCCACACAGTCCATGAATTTGAAATGCTGCTGGCCCGCGGCGCCTGCAGCTATGTACGGGCCTCTCTGGGGGTCTGCGGCGGATTTACAGGCGCAAAGAAGATCGCTGCTGTGGCAGAGGCGCACCACGCCAGTCTGGTACCCCACAACCCACTGAGCCCGGTCATGACAAACGCTGTGCTGCAGTTCTGCGCGGCCACCGATAACATTGCCGTCTGTGAATATCCAAGCCCTTATGCGGCCTCCACCGCCGACCATCTGACCGGCAGCGGTGTTCAGCTGCGGCAGTGCGATATGGTGGACCGCATTCCCACGTTCCACGACGGATATCTTGAAGTACCCCAGACGCCGGGCATTGGCATTGACCTTGTCCGCGACGTGGAGGAAAAATTCCCGTTCCGTCCTCACCAGGTAATGACCCGCCTGAACGCCGATGGCTCGATCTGCGATCAGTAAATCTACCATTCTGAAAAGGGGAAAAACATCATGACACTGACCATCTGCCTGATCATCTTCGTACTGATGGTGATCGGTTTCTGTACCAACTTCTTCAGCCTGGCCACGGTATCGCTGGTCTCTATGATGGCCCTGATCTTTACAGGCTGCATGTCTGCTGAGGAAGGCCTGGCCTATTTCGCCAACAACAATGTCATCATGATTGCCGGCATGTGCGTGGTGGCCGCCGGCTTCAACCGCACCCAGTTCTGTACCAATGTGGCCAACGGAATCTCACGGGTGGCCAAGGGCAGTCTGAACAAGCTGATGCTGGGCTATGTCCTGATTGGGATGCTGCTCAGCCAGTTCATCCAGAGTCCCATCGTGGCCATGGGCATCGTGGCCCCCATGCTGATGGCTTCCGCCGAGAGCATGGGCTTCAAATCCTCCAAGGTCATGTTCCCGCTGGGCGTGGTGACTGTCGTTACCTGCTGCACCCTGCCCATCGGCGCCGGCGCCACCGTCTCGGCCGAACTCAACGGCTATCTGGAGAGCTACGGCTATGTGGACCATCTGGTGGGCTTCTTTGACCCCATGATTGGCCGTCTGCCCCTGCTCATCGTCTGCGTGATTTATTGTGCCTTCTTCGCAACCAAACTTGCTCCCGATGAACCCATTGTGGCCGTGGCCGCACCGGTCAGCGCCGCCAAGGGCAAGGCGCCCCTCAAACCCTTCCAGGAATATGCTGGCATCATCATCTTCTTTGCCGATGCTGTTGCCCTCATGTTCGCCCAGAACCTGGGCCTGCAGAACTGGCAGATCACGGTGGTCGGCGCCCTGGCCATGGTTGTCTTTGGGGTTCTGAAACCCCGGGAGGCCACCGGCGCCCTGCCCATGAGCATGCTGCTCCTGATTGTGGGCGCCCTGGCTATGTCCGGCGCCCTGAGCGCCACCGGTGCCGGAGAGCTCATCGGCGGCTACATCTCCAACCTGGTGAATGCCGTCAACGGCAACTCCTACATCGTGGGCTTTATCTTCTTCATTGTGCCCTTCGCCCTGACCCAGGTCATGCAGAACCGCGGCACCATGCTGATTTTCCACCCCATCGCAATCGCCACCTGCGCCGCCATCGGTGCCAGCCCTGTGGGCCTCATGATTGTGATTCAGGCGGCCTGCCTGTCTGCTTTCATGACGCCGATGGCCACCGCCGCCATCCCGTATATGATGGAATGCGGCGGCTATGACCAGCGCTCGATGTTCAAGCAGTCCTGGATTCTGGCAATCCTGTGCTGTGTGTTCACGGTAGGCTGGGTTATGACGGTATTCCCATTGTAAGATACCTCCTTTTATGGGGACCGGCACACGGTGGCCGGTCCCCGCTTTTTACACAGCGAGTCTGAGAAAGAAGGATTTTGTATGACTTACCAAGAAAAATGCGAAAAGGCGCGCCGTATGCGCAGCCGTGAAACGTACGGTCTGGTGACCCCTGAAGAACTGGCCCAATATCCTGCGCGGCAGGAGGAATTCACCTTGCCCACCCAGGCTGGCCCGGTACACATCTACCGTCTGTCACCCGAAACGCTGCCTGCGGATTGCCCCATGATCGTCCATTTTCACGGCGGCGGGTTCATCAAAGGGCGGCTCAATAAAGACCGCCTGTTTTGCAGCCGGATGGCGGTGACCTTTCAGTGTCTGGTATGGGATGTAGACTATTCTCTGGCTCCAGAAAACGTCTTTCCGCAGGCGGTGCAGGAGAGCTATCATGTCGTGCAGTATGTATTCGAGCACGCTGCAACACTGGGCGTGGATCGGAACCGCATCGTGCTGGTGGGGCACAGCGCCGGCGGGAATTTGGCCGCAACCGTCTGTATGCGGGCAGGGGAGACCGGCGCGTTCAAACCCGCAGCCCTTGCAGTGAGTTTCAGCCCCATGGATTTACACACAGATCCGGCTGAGAAACCCCGCATTGAGGAAGATATGCCCACAGAGGTGGCCCGTACCTACAATGCTTTCTATGTGGACCCGGAGACAGCGCGGGACCCCTATGCGTCGCCGCTGTTTGCGCGTACAGAGCAGCTGGCGCATTTTCCCGAAACGCTGGTGATGACCTGCGGCAGGGATGGCCTCTGCTTTGAAGCCGAAGAATTTGCCCTGAAGCTGGCCCGTTCCGGGGTCAATGTGACGCTGCGCCGCTTTGTAAACAGCCTGCATGGTTTTACCCTCAATCGCAATGGCGAATGGCAGGAGGGGCTGGATCTTTTGCAGCGCTTTCTGGCCGATCATTTGGGAAAATCAATGGCCCGCGATACCGTGTAAAGAGAAAAACGGGATGCGAATTTGTATCATCTGCTGCAAATTCATCAGGCAATGCAATGGAACCATTGATTTGCTGTTATGGAACAAAAGCTGTATGCAGGCAGCGCTGCACCGCAGCGTTTTGCCCTGCTGCGATCCATCAAGTCTCAGGGAAAGGATTGATTTTATGTCTGTTGGATTTCGTGCATTCTTGCAATTTGATCGGCCTGACCCAAAGCTGACGGAAGCCTTTCGGGGAATTCCCAGCAGCAATATTGGTGATTGCGTAAAAAAGATGAACTGCATGTTTGGAGGAATACGCGCGTTCAATCATCATCCTTTGGTGGGCACTGCATTTACCGTAAAAGTGCCGTCAGGTGACAATCTGGTTGCGCAGGCGGCACTGGACTATACGCAGCCGGGAGATATTCTGGTGATTGACGGCGCCGGCTCTACTGACCGGGCCCTGGTGGGTGGAATGATGCTTGCTTATGCCCAGATGCGTGGACTGGGAGGATTTGTGATCAACGGTGCCATCCGCGATTTGGACGAGATACGCTCTGGTCGAATTCCGGTTTTTGCAAAAGGTGTAACCCCACAGGGGCCCTATCGGGAAGGGCCGGGAGAAATGAACGTGCCGGTGGTATGCGGGGGCCAGGTGGTGATGCCGGGAGACATTCTGGTAGGGGATGAAGACGGTGTGGTTGTGATTCCAAGGCTGGATGCGGCGGAGCTGCTGGCGGCAACGAAACAGAACATGGAGCAGGAACAACTGACTGCGGCACGGATGAAACAAGGCACGTATTCTGAGCAGGAGCACAGGCAGGCTTTTACAGACTTGTTCCTGCGGCAAGGCGGCAGTTTCATTGCAGCCAGAACCTGAACAGTCATGGAATTCTTTGCCGGGAAACGTGAAGCAGAAATCCCGAAATAGATCGCGCTTTACAGGCAGGCGGAAACTTTCCAGAAAGACAAATCACCCGGCCGGGATTGCTATGCCCGGCCGGGTGACTGTTTTGTTCACTTAAGTGTAAAGACAACACCCGGCTCTGCCGGGGGTCATGACTAGGAATGTAATCAAGACTGAAAAGTAAAGCATTCGGATGATAGGATGGGGACTATTCAAGGGCAAAAACTGAAGTGAGCGAGTTCCTGGTGTTCTTGCAAGAACTGGCTGTGCTGGCTGTAGTAGTGGGTCATGTTGTACCAGAGAGCCAGGAGCTTGACAAGGATCAGGAGAAGATGGCATTTGGCTATTGAAGCAATTTGCTGCACATCGTATCCGAGCTTGGTGAGGTGGAAAACTTCTTCACGGTCAAGCATCAGCTGGAACTGGTTGTCCAGAATCTTATAGACGGGAAAAGGTGATATATAAGGTGGAAAATATCGACTGCTTTTGTCGCGAAACTAAGCCCATTGGGCCATCTCAAAAGGACAAAGGTCCGATATAATCCAAATAGAACATTGAAAAGGAAATAGACACCCTTTCAGATACAAACACTGCAGCGAGGAACCCATCCGCGGGGAATGCGAAGATAAAAGGTAGGAGCAGGAACCGAAGGTAAATGAGAGGCAGCGTCTCCCAAGGCAAAGATCCGGTGCAGAATGATGAGACTTCCGCCTTCGGGCGGCTCGGTGGGAACCACGGAGAGGCGACAACCTGTGGAACTGGCAAGCTGCCAGTCATCTGAAAGGGTCCCAAGCAGGACAGAGAGCCTGTGTTTTCGGGGGTGTCGTGGACGAGTACGGAAACTGATAGGATGGCGCGAATCATGGTGTAAGCCTGATTCGCAACCATAGGGCGGCTATGCGAATGGTTCGCTGTTATATAAAAGAAAGAAGTAAATGAGGGATGAAATGATATGTCGTACCAGTGAACGGAAAGATGCGCATTGTAAGGCTCAATCCGGCGACCTGAAAGCACTGGCGCTTGACCGGCAAATCCGAATCCGAAGAGAAGAGATTTTCCACTGGCCTGGGATCGAAAGAGTCAGAGCAAACTGAGAGGTGAAAACGGATAGCATCCATTGTTCAGAGGAAAGGCAAGTACTGTGTGGTTTACCTCTATACCAACGATGAGGGAAAACGCAAGCAGAAATGGGAGATCTACAAAACCTACGATGAGGCAAAAAAGCGCCGGGAGGAGGTGGAGTATCGAGCACAAATTGGCAAGTTGGTGATGCCAAAATGTGTGACGATGGAAGATTTGATCCGAGAGTTCATTGCCAATTATGGCAAAAATAAATGGGCGTTATCGACCTATCAGTCAAATGTGGGGATGCTGGAGCATTACGTCATTCCCCAGATTGGCAAAGTGAAATTGAAAGATATCACGCCGATGATGCTGGAGAGGTTCTATCAATCTCTGCTGACAACGAAAGCGGAAGTTGCTCTTCCGACGACTACCGCCTGCAGTGATCTCAAGAATGGGACAGGCAGTTGCTTCAATCCACAAATTTCCAGCGGATAGCCTTGCTGCACAGGCTAAAAGAAGCGAGCGCTGGAAAACCCACCTTCCACCTTTTTTGGAAAATGCTAAAAATCAGCTAAGATCAGCGATGAAAACAGCCGGATACGGATGAGCAGATTCGTGAACGGATGTGCGTGAAAATGATTAGCTATCGTGAATTATCTAGTCATAGATGATAATAGACTTACATAGAT
>CALWIS010000172.1 GCA_944380795.1 uncultured Clostridia bacterium
TTCCACGCAACATCATCATAGCAGAAAAATAGACACATTGCAACAGGAACGCCTCCGCTGTAACTAGCGGGGGCTTTTTCTATTTTCAGAGCAAAGGAGGAAACTACCCATGCGAACTACAAGCCGAAACAACCTGAAAGTCCAAGGCGTTGCCACACAGGAGGTCTACATCAGCACCGTTTTCCCCGAACCGTTTCTCCCCACAAGTCCGGTGATCGTGCCTTTCTCAAATTCTGCGCTCACATGGTCCAGCACGACGGTATCATTCAACGTAAGCGTAAGGTCTTTAACAGTGATCATCTGGATCCCCCTTAGTCATTTCGTTTGTAAAGGACTTTCTCTGCTCCCCAAAGTCCTGTCAAATAGGCAGCTCCCCCGAGCAGCAGCATCAATAGGACGACCACTGCGCTGGGGACCCCGTAAAGAGAGTCGTTTTCCTGCAACCGATTTGCCATGGAATAAGTGCCGACCAAGTATGGGTTTGACTCTGGGAAAAATTTACCCAACACATAACTTGCCATGATTATGACGAGCAGAAGCAGCATCGACCATTTCAGATTTCGCAGCCACACGCCAAGACTCACCAGAAACACCGAAAGCATACTACTGCCGGGTGTCCACCGATTCCAAGGACCAGCTGAACTCCTACCGCACACAAATTGGATATTACACAAACTACATCGCCCAGCACCCTGGCTGGGAACTGGCGGATATCTACGCCGACGAGGGCATCTCGGGAACAAGTTTGGAAAAGCGGGACGAGTTCCAGCGGATGCTTTCTGACTGCCGGGCCGGGAAGATTTCCCGTATCCTGGTGAAGTCGGTTTCCCGGTTCGCCCGAAATACCCTGGAACTCATCGAGACCACGCGCGAGCTGAAAGGCTTGGGCGTGGTCGTTGTTTTTGAGGAACAGGGCATCGACACCGCTCAAATGCTGGGAGAGATGCAGCTCACTCTGCTGGCCATGGCCGCTCAGGAGGAAAGCACCTCTATCTCGAAAAATGTGAGATGGAGCTATCAAAAACGGATGGAAAGTGGGAGATTCCTTGGCTGTTCCGCTCCTTACGGATACAAGTTGGAGAAAGGGACATTTTCAATTGTCCCGGAAGAAGCCGTTATTGTACAACGTATCTTTGACTTGTTCCTTGCGGGAAATGGAATTCTCTCTATTGCCCGTATTCTCAACACAGAGGGGGTAAAAACCCGGCAAGGGGCTGCTTGGGCAACCTCAAGCATTGAATACCTGCTTTCCAATGAACGTTACGCAGGCGACTCCCGATTTCAAAAATACTATTCTTCCAATGCTTTCCCTACAAAACAAAAAATCAATCATGGGGAACTCACTCAATATTATATAGGCGACACTCATGAGGGGATCATCCCAAAAGAGACATTTGAAAAGGCTCAACAGATCCTTCAAAATCACGCACATTACGCTCCTCCTTTACCTAAACCCTTCCAAAAAAAGATTATATGCCCAGACTGCGGGAATTTTTTCCGGGAGACAACGATACGGGGGAAACACTATTGGATCTGCCGCAACCGTCGAAACAACCTGGCTTCTTGTACCCCTGTCCGCGTCACGGAGCAAGAGATACAAGGCGCTTTCCTCAACTTGTTGGGTAAACTCTATACTCAAGGGAAATCAATTATCTCCCCTATCCTCTCTCTTCTGGAAGAAGCCGCAGCCAGGCAGGCACAGAGCAGCACAAAACTGTTCGAAATCAACACTGCATTGGCAGAACTAAACGAAAAAGCCCACACTCTGCAGCGGCTCCACAACAAGAGCTTCATTGAGGACGCTGACTTCCGGGAGCAGAGCGACGCCCTGGCCGCCCAGCGGAGAAAACTGAGCAGCCAGCGCACCCAGGCCATCCACGGCAGCAAAGCTCTGGAGACCCTGGACCGCCTGCGGGAGCTGCAAGAACAGCTGGATGCCCTGCCGGAGATCCCCTGGGAGTTTGACATCGACCTGTTCGACCAGCTGGTGGAGAAGATCGTACCCATCAGCAATACGGAGCTGCTTTTCAAACTAAAGTGTGGCCTTGAACTCAAGGAGGTGATGCCAAAATGAGAAATCGAACGATCCCCTTCGGATACTATTATCAAAACGGCGTTTTAGCGGTACACCCACAAGAAAGCCAGACCGTGCAAGCCGTGTTCGCGGCATACCTGGGCGGGGAACCGCTGAGCAAGATCGCAGCCTATCTTACCGCCAAGCTGGTGGAGTATCTCCCTGGCCGCTGGCAATGGGACAAGGCCAGGGTCAAGCGCATCCTGGACAACGCCAAATATACAGGTGAAGGGGATTTTCCTCCCATTATAAAGGAAAGGGACTTCCAGATGGCCCATCGGAGAAAAGAGAACGCCAATACCAACCGGCAGCCGGTGGACGAGGATATCAAGCTGTTTAAAAAATTTGTTCACTGCCACCACTGCGGTGATCTCATGGTGCGGCGGATGGACAGCCGATTTGAGAAACCCATCATCTGGAAATGCCCTCAATGCGGCTATTTCCTTCCTCTGCTGGATGACGAGTTTAAGCAGCGGGTGTTTCTACTCCAGAAGCGCTTGGTAGACAAGCCTCTGCTGGCAGAAAAAGAGGAAGAAGAACTCCCCATGCCCTCCTTGGAGGTACGGCGGCTCACCAATGAGCTCTACCGCAAGCTGGACAGCGGCAATTTCTCCGAGGACGAGGTGGTAACCTTAGCTCTGCAATGTGCGGCGAAAAACTATGATACAATCACCAGCGCCCGACACATTACAGATAGATTGACAGCGACCCTGCTTCATGCCGGGCCGCTGTCTGCTTTTGATATCCTTGCGGAAATATTTTTCCAGTGGTATCATGTGGAAAGATGTAAAAGACTGCGCAATTTGAAAGGAAGGGATGATGATGTCGTTGAAAATCCGGTGGGACCTGGGCGCCGGCGACACAGGAAAATTTGCCGCATCGGAGCTGGAGCACGGAATCGCTCAGATGTGCCCACAGGCGCTTCAAGACCAGGGCGGCAGTGTCCAAGAGAAAGTCATAGAACTGAACTTGGGGTTTCCCCTTTCGCCAGGAAAAGACCCCTTTTGGGACGATGGATATTCGATCGATGTGCAAGACGGCCAAGGAACCATTCTGGGCAGCAATCCCAGAAGTCTTTTGCTGGCAGTCTACCGGCTGCTTACGGAGGCTGGCTGTGCCTTTTTGCGGCCAGGCGAATCGTATTACCAAAAAACTGACTGGTCAACGGTCTGCGTCCACCTGCGGGAAGAAGCCTTCTACCGGCATCGCGGCATCTGTCTGGAAGGAGCGGATTCCCTTGAAAATATTCTGGCAATAGTGGAATGGGCTCCAAAAGTGGGGTACAATAGTTATTTCACTCAATTCATGGAAGGTTATACCTTTTTTGAACGCTGGTACTGCCATTTGCACAATCCCTATCAGAAACACCACGCGCTTTCCCGGGAAACCTGCCAGGATTTTATGAAAGAAATCGTGAAGGCGGTAAAACTACGGGGATTGCTCTATCACGGCGTGGGCCACGGCTGGACCTGCGAACCACTGGGCATTCCCGGCCTGAGTTGGGCCCCTGTCTCTTTTACCCCCACTGCTGATCAGGCTAAACATATGGCCATGGTACACGGCAAGCGTGGGCTTTGGAACAATATTCCCTTAAACACCAATCTTTGCTATGGGAACCGGGAAACACGGGACTTGGTCACAGATTACATCGTTTCTTACGCAGAGAGCCATCCGGAGATCGATGTGCTGCATTTTTGGCTGGCGGATGACTCTAACAACCAGTGTGAATGCCCCCAGTGCCAAAAAGGGCTGCCTTCCGACTTTTATGTAGAAATGCTCAACCAGCTGGACGACAAACTCAGCGCCAAAGGCCTTGAAACCAAGATCGTGTTCTTGCTTTATTTCGATCTTCTCTGGCCTCCGCAAACCGCGAGAATCCGGAACCAGGAACGGTTTTTGCTGATGTTCGCGCCTATCACGCGGACGTTCTCAAAACCGCTGGGCCCGGTGGACCCTCCTAAACCGCTTCCGCCATACCAGCGCAACCAGTTGCGTTTCCCTCAAAACGTGGAAGAAAACCTGGCGTTCCTCACCGCATGGCAGGAACGCTTTTCCGGAGACAGCTTCGATTACGACTATCATATGCTCTCCGCCTTGATCTACGGCTTGGGGATTTTCCGTGTGGGGGAAGTACTGTATCAAGACATCCGGGCTTTAACGGAACTTGGGCTTCACGGTATGGTCCACTGCCAGGTGCAGCGTGTCGGCATCCCTCACAATTTCCTGGGATGGATGGCAGGCCGCGTCCTTTGGAATCCCGCTTTGCCCTATGAGGAAGAACTGCGGGCTTACTTTGACCAAGCCTTTGGAGAATATGGGGAAAAAGCCCAAGCTTTCTTGGAAGAGTCCGGCCGCCTGTTCCCTACCGGCTACTTATCCCAAGACCACCACGACATGTGGCCCCAATATGCATCCCTCTATGAACCCATCCGAAACTTTCTGATGGAATACCGGTTTTTGTGCAAAGACCCGGCACTGCGTTTTTATTGGCGGCTTTTATACCGCATGAACAATTATCTGCTTGCCCAAACCGCCGGCGATTCTGAAACAGCGGAGAAGAAATTTCGCGCCATGGGAAATTTTCTGTGGAAAAACGAACCTAAAACCCAGCCTTGGCTCGATACCTACGTTTTCTACGAATACTATCGCCGGAGAAAATGATCGTCGGCAGGCATCTTTTTAACCTGCCCCGTTCCAACATAGGAAAAGCGCGCGTCTCTTTTTTCGAGGCGCGCGCTTTTTGTCGTTCTACAAACAATATACCGTTACTTGTGAAAAAGGATTATTCTTGATAATTGGGCAAGTAAGCTCCCAACTTTTTCAATTGTTTCTGAATTTTCTTCACAGGGGCATCATGCACGTTCACATTTTCCAAAGCGCATATGGCCGCTGCCGTACCCGCCGCTTGGCCGGTAATATAGCAGCCAGGCATCACTCGCACAGAAGACTGCATATAGCGGTCTGAACAAATACAACGCCCTGCTGTCAGCAGGTTGGAAAACCCTTTTACCGGCAAAGTACGATAGGGAATCCCATAGCTTTCACCCACTTTATAGCGGTATGTCGTATGTTCTTTTTCGAAAAGCTCATAATCGTCCAGCCCAACCGTATTGGCGTGGATATCAATATTATAGCTGTAACGTCCTATTTCATCGGGGAACACGGCTTGATCCAGGAAATCCTGAAGCACCAGCCGGTAATCGCACACTACCCTGCGGCTCTCACGAATCCCCAGCTGTGGTGCGGAACAGACCAACTCTGCGTTTTCAAATCCGCTCAGATACTCGCGATAATACCGGCGGTACTCCTGCATCCGCTTTCTGGCCTCTACCATACCTTTAGTCAAGCTGTCGGCATTTGTTCCATCCACACCGAATACGTGGCCTGTGTTGGAACCTCCCACACCTTTGGCAATAGGCCACATCCCTGGCAAATGCAGGTCGTTTTGTGAAAACACCTGATCTTTAAAAGCTTGCTCTAACATACGGCTGTCCGGCGAAACAACATTTTCCCATTGTATGCCGGTCCACAACCCGCACAAGGTGCTTCCCATCACCTCGCCATTCTCTCCCCCTTGCTCAAACTCTGCGCCCGCATACGCGCACAAATCGGCGTCGCCTGTGCAATCAATATACACTTTGGCCTTAACTGCGTAGATAGCGCCTTTTCCCGCGCAAATCACATGCTGTATCTCCCCATTGGCAACCGCCACATCAATTACCTGGGTATTGAAGCAGTATTCCGCCCCACACTCTTCCATCATAGAATCGTAGCAAAGCTTCAGCGTTTCCACCGGGATGTTGGGAGGGCAATAAGGCTTTGCGGATTCCGGCGCGTTTTCGGCCAGATAATCAAATATCCGCTTTCCGATGCCGGCGGCTAAAAAATCCGTCCCATTGCCAAATTCCATAAACGCCGGCACCAACATGGTTACCGCGGCGCCGCCAAAGGATTGAGACGCCTCGGCCACAAACACTTTGGCTCCCGCCTCGCTGGCGGCTACAGCAGCGCTTACACCGGCTGGCCCGCCTCCAGCGATAAAAACATCCGTCTCTACTTTTACTGGAAGTTCTTTGTTGTATTGGATTATTTCACTCATAATTTTTTGCCCCTTTTCAAATATGACTGCACGCCTGACTCTGGGGTGTCCCACCCCGGGTCATTGTTTTTGACAAAGTTTCCTGCGGCAGATTGGCGCCTTGTGCCCGCAGTGAACGCACCAATTCTTCCGTATCCAGATCACTTGCGGGCTGCCCTGTGCGGCAGTGCTGTACAGCTGCCACACCGCTGGCCTGGCCCATCATGGCCGCTGCCGGCTGAACACGCAAAGACCCCTGCACCATCACATCAGCCGATACGCACCGGCCCGCAGTCCACAAATTTACCGAGCCTTCCGGCACCAGAACGCCATAAGGGATTCCGTAATATTCCCCAGGCTTATAGCGGTCTATTTTCATGAAAGAAGTGTAATACCGCTCATATTGTTCCTCCGAGCAATCGTACACATGGATGTCGATGGCCTTGGCGAATACGGCGATTTGATCTGGGAATTTCCGCCGCGCGGCGTAATCTTCATATCCCAATATGTATTCTCCCGCAATACGCCGGGATTCCCGGATGCCCATCATAGCTGCGGTGGTTACCAGCTGCAACTGGGGAAGATCAAAATATTTCCGGTAAAACTCCAGATATTCCTGTACAAGCCTGCGCCCCCGCACCATGCCTTTGGATAAACTGGCGCAATTTGTGGAACTCATCCCAAACACATGTCCCGCATTCATGGAAGCCAGCTGCCCCATGCTCATAAACAATCCGGGCACGTGATGGTCCGGCTGTGAGAAAAATCCATCAGCTATCGCCTGATCGATCTTTTCCTGATGCTCCGGCAAGCCAATATCTCCCGGCTGAATCTTATGCCAGTCCACCCCCGCCAAAAGCGCGCACAGCGTGGGAGGCATAATATTGGGGGTATCTATACCGGCGTCCCAGCATTTCACCCCGCACAAGCTGGAAAGAACGGCGTCGCCCGTAGCATCAATATATGTTTTTGCCTTAACATAATGGTAGCCTTCCACATTGGAAAGGACAACGCCTTTTACCTTTAAGGTATCCGGCTCTACATCCGCGTCGATCACTTTCGTGAAGAACCGAACCTCCACATGTTCCTTTTCCATCATTTCATCCAGCAGCAGCTTGAGCCCTTCGGCGTCAAATGGCGTCCAGCGCATTTGCAGCTTGCGCCAGCGTTCTGGATTCAGCAAATCCGGCACATAACCCCGCTCATACAGGGTTTCCATTACTTCCCGCATCCAGCCGCCCACCAGCATCTGTTCACCATTTGCCATAGGGTCAAACTCTGTTACCAAACCGGATGTGCCTGTGCCGCCCAAACAGCCCATCGCTTCCACCAGCAGTACTTTCGCACCCAGCCGGGCCGCGGATACAGCCGCCGCACAGCCTGCCGGCCCGCCGCCCAAAACCGCTACGTCATATCCTTCCTCTACGGGAATCTCCCGCTCTAAACGGAATGTCCTCATCTACAAAGAAACGCCCGCTTCTCCCGCAGAAGGCCTGGAAGTTTACACCGCTCCCAAACCATGCTGGGCCGTGGTGAAGCTTCTGGTGGAACCTTTGCCCAGAGGCAGCGGCATCCAATTTGAGTCTGTCATCAAAGAAAAAGAACTTCCCTACCGCTATCAAGAACATGTGCGGGCCAGTTTGCCCGAAGCTTTAAAGCAGGGCAGAAAAGGTTGGGAAGTTACAGTCGCGAAATTCACTCTCATCGGGGGACAGCACCATCATGTCCACACCCACCCTCTGGATTTCTTCGTGGCCACGCCGGTAGCGGTCCAACGGGCTTTGGTGAACAGCGGCACCCTTTTATTGGAGCCTATCGTCCGGGTGACCCTTTCCGCTCAAGAGGAACTGCTGGGCCGGGTCATCCGGGACATGGTAGCCATGCGGGGCAATTTTGATACACCGGTCATTCACCAGGGATGGTTCACTTTAGAAGCGGACCTGCCTGTATCTACCTCGCTGGATTACCCCACTACTTTCCGGTCCATGACATCCGGAAAAGGCGTTTACGCTTCGGAATTCCTGGGCTATGAAGAATGCCCTGCGGGAGAGGGAGAGTCAGCCCCCCGCCGGGGAGTCGACCCTTTAGACTACTCCAAGTGGATTCTTTACGCCCGCAGCGCTATCCAATGACTTCCGCCTCCTTCCATGGCGGAAACTTGTAGAAAGTTCACGTTTTCCGCTGGAAACCATGCCTTTGCAGATAGAACCCAATGTACCTTCAAGAACAAAAACAGCTCCCCCTGAGTTTTATAGCTCAAGGGGAGCTGTTTTGTTTATTCTGAATTTAGGGCTGACCGCCCGTTTACAGGGTCAAAATGTGATGCAGGATGGTAGCCATTTCTGCACGGTTCAAGTTCTTTTGGGGATTGAGCCGTTTTTGGTCATCGCCCATAACTATACCCATCTC
>CALWIS010000173.1 GCA_944380795.1 uncultured Clostridia bacterium
CCGGCAGCATCGATCACATACCACTTGCGGTCAACCTGACCAGCTTTGGGCATATAAGTGGACATAGCGTTTACCTCCTGCTTGTTGTAAAAACAATCAATATTACAAAGCCCCGCCCAAGGCAGGGCGACCCAATCGGGCAGCCTCCGGGCGCACCGGGGCTGGATTTGCTATATGATACTACCACACCCGGGCGGGGATGTCAAGAGGCAAATTCCATTTTTTTAATTTACTTTTGAGTTTGCTTTGATTTTCACCGTTTTTTGGCTGTTTTCTCATTTATACACAGCCGCTATTTTATTTTTGCACACATTGTAGGCCTCTTACTTCCCAGATTTCTGGAAAACTGACGGCATTTGTGATATGATACCCATATTAAAAATGAAAGGATGACAGCCAGTGCAGAAGCTTATGGGACAAATGCGCGCCGCTATGGAGCGGTACGAAATGGTAAAACCGGGAGACAAAATCGCCGTAGGGGTTTCGGGCGGAAAAGATTCCCTGATGCTCCTCACCGGGCTTGCCAAACTACGAGCTTTTTACCCAGTCCCCTTTTCGCTGCTGGCTATTACTGCTGATCCCTGTTTTGGTGGGCAGGAAACGGACTTTTCCGCCGTTGAGAAGCTGTGCCGGGAATTGGAGGTGCCCTACCTCATCCGCCGCACTCGGTTGGGTACCATTATCTTTGAAGAGCGCAAGGAGGAAAACCCGTGCAGCCTGTGCGCCCGGATGCGCCGGGGCATCCTCCACGAAATGGCAAAAGAAAACGGATGCACCACTCTTGCACTGGGCCATCATTTTGACGATGCCGTGCAGACCTTTTTTATGAACCTGTTTTACGGCGGGAAGCTGGGTTGTTTTTCTCCCAAAAGCTACCTTTCCCGCCGGGATCTATGGATGATACGGCCCATGGTATTCTGCGAGGAACGGGATATACGCAACACCGCCGCCCGGCTGGAACTGCCTATTGTAAAGAGCCAATGCCCCGCCGATGGCTGCACCAGCCGTAAGCAAACAGAGCTGCTTGTGGCAGAACTGGAAAAGCAGTTCCCCGACCTGCGGAAAAAGGTGATGGGCGCCATGCAGCGTGCAGGGTTGGACCATTGGGGATAAAAAATGTCCTTACTGTTTAAGAAGGTGAAATTCCGAACAGTAAGGACATTTTTATATATCGTTTTATGCTTTTCCCGAAAGCAGACCAGACTTTTTCACTGCGATGCTCACCGGCATGGCCAGCAAGGCGGTGCACACCACCTTTATCACGTCTACCGGGATAAATGGCAGGGCGGTCAAACTCAGAGAAGTCATCCAGTCCACTTGACCCACCTGCATATACCACAAGGAGCCAATAAGATAGCAGGGAATAATGGTAATCAGTAACGCGATCAGGCAGGAAACAAACCGGGGCAGCGGCGTTTTCTCCAGCAGTTCCCGGAGCCATGCTCCCAGCAATGCCATAATGGGATAAGCCATCAAATAGCCGCCCGTGGGGCCCAACAGTGTGCCGATTCCTCCATGAAAACCGCTGTATACCGGAAGGCCGATGGCTCCCAGCAGCAGATAAACGATAAGCGCGAGAAACGCCTGCCATTTGGGCAGCAGCGCCGCAGTGAGGTACACTGCCATCACACCCATGGTAAACACAATCGGTGTCATGGGAACGGGAAAGGAAATTTGAGAAAATACCGCTGTCAAGGCGGCAAATAATGCAATTTGGGTAATTTGCAGGGTGCGCTTCATAAACAAAGGCTCCTTTTATCTGGATTTTCTGGAATTCCTTGGCCATTATAACGCACTTTCAAAAACTTGTCAACCTTATAATTTTTATAGGTTTACAGTTCGATCTCTACTTTGTCATGGAAAATTCCATTGCAAACTGGCAGGGCTTTTCCGCGTCAGGAATTAAGGTCCAGTCATCGGAATAGATATATCCATTGTATTCTACTTCCCAAAAGACCCGTACCCCATAGATTTCTCCTTCAAACTCCGAAAAAGGTAAATCCTCCATTTGCTGGGCAAACTTCCCGATCTCTCCATCAAAAAGCCCCCTATCCCATTGAGCGCCTGCAAAGGCATCCACCAACAGCAGCAGTTCCATATCGTAACCTGAGATCCATTCTTCTCCGTTTTGGCTGGAAAGCGTAAAGGAAATTCCGGTGATCACGCCGTTCTCTTCTTCAAATTCCAGCGGCGGCAGCGGCAGGTTATCTACTACATCCACCACCACGGTACCTTCCGGGTACTGATTTTCCACCCAATTTCCCTCTTCATCCAGCTTCCGTAGACCGTCAAAGCCATAATACCGGCAATATCGGTTATAATTCTCACTAAACTGGGCCACCGTAAGGTCTCCCCGGTGCTTGGGAAGCTGCGCCCATGCCATAGCGAGCACCGTTGACAAAACCAGCACACAGGCCATGCCAACCCAGACAACTGTTCTCCACTGCTTTTCGTCCCGCAGGAGCAGGGTGGAATCTTCTTCCCAGTCCAGTATCTCTCCATCCGCACAAGCCCGGTAGCTCTTCCAATGCCGAACTAGGTTATAAATTGGGATTCCCAGCCCCATACCCCGGAAAAATACCTTCCAGGTTCTGGAACGGGCTTGGGCCAGTGTCAGGTGTTTTCCGCCTTCCCCTGCAACCCGCAGTCCCAAAATCCATTTTCCGGGGGTGGTGCCCAGTAGACAAAGAAATACCGGCTCCAAAACAAGCATTAAGAGCAGCTGCATCACCGCATCCAGCAAATCTCCTCCGCTTCCCCGGTTGGAGAGGTTAAGATCCAAAACCATGATGAGAAAAAGCTGCCACAGGGTACCATAAAAGAGCAGATCCAATCCTCGGGCAAAAAAGCGCCGGAAAGGCGACCGGACCCGAGGTAGCACATCCTCTTTCCATTGGGGCTCTGGTTGGTTCTCGGGTTGCAATTGATTTACTTTTTGTAAATATTCATCTGCATTTAACGTTTGGTATTGCACTTTATCCGCTTTCATTTGGGCGCAGATTTCCCTACAGTGAGTAATCCTCTCCCCTTCCTGATCCAGCTGCCGCAAATGCCGGGACAACACGGAATCCATGGGTTCTTCCCCTGCTTGTAATTTCTGGATCTCATCTAGAGAAAGGTCCAGCATCCGCAGCAATTTAATGCGCTGCAAAACAGCTACATCCTCTTCTGTATATTCCCGATATCCATTTTCCCCACGGTTTGGCGACAGCAATCCCCGGCTCTCATAAAACCGAATATTGGCCCGAGTCATTCCGGTAAGGGATTCCACCTCTTTAATGGTCATATGACCGCCTCCTTTTCCCTTTTTACGCCCTCATTATAAAGGGTAAAGCAGGTTTACAGTCAAGACAAATTATGCTTTTCCAGCAGAATTCTGCAAATTTTGCTCCTTTTCCATGGCTAGAAGCTTACCCCGCTCCCGAACCACCAATAGAATAGCCAACAGTGCCGCAGCGCCATCGGCAATGGGACCAGCATACATAACACCATCGATACCCAAGACCATAGGCAATATCACCAGCAAGGGCAACAGGAAAATCACTTGACGAGTAAGGGCCATGAGGATTCCTTTTGGGGCTTTTCCCATAGCGGTAAAGAAATTGGAGGTGATGGGCTGGATACCGTTGATAAAGGTAAAGAACAAAAACACTCGGAAATACCGCTCTGCAAAAGCAAAATACGCTTCACTTCCCGAACCAAACAAGGATATGATCTGCCGGGGGAATAATTGGAAGCACAAAAACGACACAATAGAAATAATAGTCCCTGCTGTAACTGCCAACCGGTAGGAACTCCACACCCGACCGTATTTTTTGGCGCCGTAATTAAAGCTGGTAATGGGCTGTAATCCCTGAGAAATGCCAATAACCAGTGAAAAAGCGATCATGTTTACCTTGTTGATAATGCCAGAGCAGGCCAGAGGGATCTCTTGCCCATAAACGGACAGCGCGCCATAATAGGTCATGGTATTGTTCATGACGATCTGCACTACCATCATGGCGATTTGGTTAAAACAGTTAGAAGTTCCCAAAGCCGCCACCCGCAGGCAATACCGGAGTTTGGGAATAAAGCAGGATTTTTCCAGATGGACAGACCGGAACCGCAGTAAATACCACAGCACCATACAGCCGGAAACAATCTGCCCTAGCACGGTAGCCCAAGCAGCGCCGGCCATCCCCATATGGAAGCCAAAGATAAACAGCGGGTCAAAAATGGTGTTGATGATAGCGCCTGACAGCATACAGGCCATAGAAAACTTGGGACTTCCGTCTGCCCGCACCAATGCGCTGCCGCCGGTAGACAGAATTAAAAATGGAAAACCAAAAGAAGTGATTCCCGTATACTCCAAGGCATATCCCAAAGTATCCTCGGTTGCGCCAAAAAGCAGCATGAGGGGTCGAAGGAAGATTCGAACCACCACACACAAAAGAATACCGGAAGAAAGCAGCAGAAACACAGCGTTCCCCACATATTTTGCGGCCTTTTTATAATCCTTTGCCCCCATGTTCAAATTAAAATTAGAAGCGCCGCCAATCCCAAACAGCAGCGCCAGAGAGGTGCATAGTGTGCTCAGAGGGAACGCTACATTGGTAGCTGCGTTTCCGTTGATGCCTATACCGTTTCCAATAAAAATTTGGTCTACAATATTATACAGGGCGCTAACCAGCATAGAAATCACACTGGGTACTGCAAATTGCAGCAGCAGCTTTCCCACTCTTTCTTCACCTAATCGATCTCTCATAACATTCCCATCCTTCTTTATACGTTTAACTATTAATATAGTAAAGTATAAACCTGTCTCTAGATTTGGTCAAGACCACGGAAAGTTCTTGTCCCTCTTGACTTTCCCCCCACAAAAATTGTATTGTTATAGTATCTGCTTTTCCAAGTTTGTTTAATAATTAAGGAGCGTTCAGTATGGCAGAGCGAATTAAAGATATGACTACCGGAAAACCTGCAGGGCTTTTGCTGTCATTTGCCTTCCCATTAATGGCGGGAAGTATTTGCCAGCAATTATACACTACGGTAGACACCATGGTGGTGGGACAAGTTTTAGGCGTAGAGGCCTTGGCTGCCTTGGGGGCATCCGACTGGCTCAACTGGTTGGTACTGGGCATTATTATGGGGTTTACCCAGGGTTTTTCCATCCTGATCTCTCAGCGCTTTGGCGCAGGGGACAATGATGGACTGCGTAAGGTAACCGCTATGAGCTGCCTGTTATCTGTGGTAATCGCTGTTGTGGTAACAGCCGCCAGCCTTCTTTCTGCGGAACCTCTGCTTCATATCCTCAATACTCCCACCGATATCCTTCCAGATTCCCTTTCCTATTTGCGGATCATCTTTTCGGGCGTATTTATTGTAACAGCTTATAATATGTTGGCTTCCATCCTCCGGGCTATGGGAGATGGCCGTACCCCGCTGTATGCCATGTTAGTAGCTTCGGTTGTCAATATTGGCCTGGATCTCCTTTTCGTTATGGTATTTCACTGGGGAATTCCTGGAGCAGCCGCTGCAACCGTGATTGCCCAAGCATGTTCCTGCATCTTTTGTCTGCTGGCTCTGCGCCGGTTGACTATTTTAAAAATGCAGAAGTCAGACTGGCGTGTGGATGGGATCTTGTGCCGCCGGTTATTCCAGTTGGGACTTCCCATGGCTTTCCAAAACACCGTCATCGCCGTAGGCGGAATGGTGGTGCAATTTGTTATCAATGGATTTGGCTTTATTTTTGTGGCAGGCTTTACCGCCACCAACAAGCTGTATGGCCTGCTGGAGCTGGCCGCCACCTCTTTTGGCTTTTCTATGGCTACCTATACCGGACAGAATCTGGGGGCTGGAAAATATGATCGCATTCGTACCGGCATGCGGTCTGCATTAAAAATGGCCGTTGCTACCGCAGTTCTGATCTCCATCGCTATGATATTTCTTGGGAAATATTTTCTCCTGCTGTTTATTTCAGGAGAGCCGGACGAGGTACAGGCTGTGTTAGAGGTCGCCTATACCTATCTGTTTGTAATGTGCTGTCTGCTGTTTGTGCTATACCTTCTCCATCTTTACCGTTCCGCTCTGCAAGGTATTGGAGACACGGTGATTCCTATGGTCTCCGGTGTGGCGGAATTTTCGATGCGCGTTGGCTGTGCATTGGTGCTGCCTTTATGGTTGGGACAAAACGGTATCTATTTTGCCGAGATCGCTGCTTGGGCAGGCGCCGTCGTGATCTTAGTCATATTTTATTACCGGCGGATGCACCATTTGCTCCACGGAATCCCTGATAAACGAATCCACATCACCCAAGACACTTCACGTAAAAATTAAAATACCCCTTAAGCAAGAAGCTCCCCCGGCATCTGCCGGAGGAGCTTTTCTGATGGTAAAGTATTTATGATGCTTTTGGCAAGCCCTTCCACCGGAACTTCCATTCAGGGGCAAGCGCGGTTATCAAACGATTCCAGTTTGACAGTGGAGCGTTAGCCTGTTTTCCAGTTTGTGGCAGACGTTTACTCTCGTCTGTTCCAGCGGCTGTATTATTGTTACCGGCAGGGACTTCCACTACTTGCTTGGTACCATCCGGGCGCTTAATAATCTGGGTAGCCGTACCATCCGAATGGGTTACGGTAATGGTAATGGAACCATCATCATTTTTGGTAGACTCCGCCTTGCTGTTACTGTTTTCGGTATCAGCGGCTGCAATCTCCTCCCACAAAGCATATAAGACTGTATCTTGTTGGATGGTTATCGTGCTGCCTGCCATATACTGGGTACCGGTAGGGGAACCATATGCCCATCCCACAAAACGCATACCACAGGGAGCGGTAAAGTCACATTCCGGCAGGAGATAGCCGGTATCCTCCTCTAACGACCATCAATCAGAAGCTCTTGAATTCCCTGTCCGGTTACAGTGATTTTCGGACACTGTATGAAGCGGATTCCCCTCAGCTCACACGGGCAGAGGAATTGTGGAAGCTGCGTAAAGAGGAGCTTCGGCAGAAAGCCATTGACCGCAGTAAAAAGAAACAGGAAGGAGGTGAAAGCTAATGGAGCAGGAACTGGTAGGCGTGACTTTTATGTCCCGGTTTGTGATTCCCCGTTCTTCCGTTTTCCAAAAGTATATGGATTATATCGACCGGGAGGAAGCGGTGCGGAATGACAACTGGATGCAGT
>CALWIS010000174.1 GCA_944380795.1 uncultured Clostridia bacterium
GTTGCAGTCGGTGAGGAAAGCCTTACCGCCGTTTTCCTTTACAATATCCACGATCACCTTGGCATAGTTGGGGCGCAGATACGCAAGGTTGCCCGGCTCGCCAAAGTGAATCTTAATAGCAGTATACCGGTTTTCCAGAGGAAGCTGCTCAATACCGGCGGTCTTTACCAGATGCCGCAGCTTTTCCAGCAGGTTGCGCTGGTTGGGCTTTGCGCTGAAATCCGTGAAATATACTTTTGACTTTTCCATGAAAGTACCTCCTGTAGGTTTATTTTCAAATTCCAAAGCACTGCCATGATTCAATATGGTTTATTCTACCATGTTTTGTACAATGGTTCAAGGCAGAAGAAAATTCAAAATCCGCCCTTGACATTTAATTCTAAAAAGTATTATAATAAAACAGACCAATCAAATAACACCTAAAGACAATGAAGGGAAAAAGACAATTTGTGATTCTTCAGAGAGCCGACGGAAGGTGCAAGCCGGTGAATCGCTTTTTGTGAATGACTCACCCCGGAGTCGCTGCCTTGATAAGGGGCAGACGGTTGGCGCCGTTATAGGCCGTAGCCTTGTTGGAGGCTGTAGAGGGCTGTGTGCGTAAGCATCAGCTGAGCAAGGGTGGTACCGCGATATAAATTCGCCCCGGAAAGATAGGAGTAACTGTCTTTCCGGGGTTTTTGTTTTGGCCGGGAAACCGGCCTTTGGTCCCTTCTCTGCAAAATACCAACGATATTTTTTACTGGGAGATGGTTTTATGTATCAAGGTTGCAAAAAGTACATTCCGTTTCAGCCGGTACAGCTGAAGGACCGCCAATGGCCCGATAAGGTCATCACCAAAGCGCCCATTTGGTGTAGTGTAGATCTGCGCGACGGCCATCAGGCGCTGGTGACCCCCATGAATTTGGAAGAAAAGCTGCTGTTCTTTAAAACGCTGGTGGATATCGGCTTTAAGGAAATCGAAGTGGGCTTTCCCTCTGCTTCCGAAACCGAGTATGAGATCCTGCGTGCCCTCATCGAGCGCGACCTCATTCCCGATGATGTGACCATTCAGGTGCTGGTGCAGGCCCGCCCCCATTTGATTCAGAAAACCTTCGAGGCTATCCGGGGCGCAAAGAATGTGATCGTTCACTTCTATAACTCCACCTCCACCCTCCAGCGGAAGGTGGTATTTCACACCGATATGCAGGGTGTCATCGACATCGCTGTAGAGGGTGCGCGCCTCATCCGCAAGCTCACCGAGGAAGAAGTAGCCCGCAGTGGGATCAACATTCGGTATGAGTATTCCCCCGAGAGCTTTTCCGGCACCGAGATGGATAACGCCGTGGAAATCTGCGACCGGGTATTGGAGGAATTGGGGGCTACGCCGGAAAATAAGGTCATCCTCAACCTGCCAAATACGGTGGAAGGCAGCACCCCTAACTGCCATGCCGACCAGATCGAGTATTTTTGCCGTCATCTGAAGGGGCGCGACAGCGCGATTGTCAGCTTGCATGCCCATAACGACCGTGGCTGCGGCGTTGCCGCTACCGAGCTGGGGATTATGGCCGGCGCGGAACGAGTGGAAGGTACTCTGTTTGGTAACGGTGAGCGCACCGGCAATGCGGACATTATGGTCATTGCTATGAATATGTACTCCCAGGGTGTAGACCCGGAATTGGATTTCTCTAATATCAACCATATCAAAGAAGTGTATGAATCCTGCACCAAGATGAAGGTCCACGAGCGGCACCCCTATGCCGGCGAGCTGGTGTTCACCGCCTTCTCCGGTTCCCATCAGGATGCCATCAACAAGGGCGTGGAATATATGGCCAAGAGCGGCACCCAGTATTGGGAGGTTCCCTATCTGCCCATTGATCCGGCAGATGTGGGGCGGCAATACGAGCCTATTATCCGAATCAACAGCCAGAGTGGTAAGGGCGGCGCGGCTTTTATCATGGCCCAGAGCTTCGGCTATCATCTTCCCAAAGCCATGCACCCGGAATTCGGCGCAATCGTAAAGGCTGCCTGTGACGCCGAGGGTAGGGAGCTCCAGCCCCAAGAGATTTTCGATTTATTCCACAAGGAATATTTTGAAATCAAATATCCCTATCACCTCAAGCGCTACAAGCTCTTTGAAGAGCACGAGGGGCAGGACGGCGAAACGCAAGTGCATTTTGAAGGGCTGCTCCGCTTCCAGAACGTCGACCACGAGATCAGCGGCGTAGGCAACGGCCCCATTGACGCCTTCTTCGGTGCACTGCGTTCTGTGGGCATCAACGATTACGAATTCGTCTCCTATAGCGAGCATGCCGTTTCTTCCGGTGCAGATTCCAAAGCGCTGTCCTATATCCAGATTCGTACCCCCGAGGATAAGATGGTATTCGGTGTGGGGCTGGACGGCAATATCAGCCTGGCATCCATCAAGGGAATCATCTGCGCCATTAACCGGGCTTGCCGCACATAATCGATATTATTGTTTTTAGAAAGGAAATACAGCCATGAAAAACTATCAGATCGCAGTATTAAAGGGCGACGGTATCGGCCCTGAAATCGTAGAACAGGCACAAAAGGTGTTGGATAAGGCCGGAGAAAAGTTTGGCTTTTCCGTTGACTATAAGGAGGCGCTGCTGGGCGGCGCTGCTATCGACGCCACTGGCGTGCCTCTGCCGGAAGAAACGGTGACTATTTGCAAAAACGCAGACGCTACCCTGCTGGGCGCCGTGGGCGGTCCCAAGTGGGATACCCAGCCTGGCAATAATCGCCCGGAAAAGGGTCTGCTGGGCATTCGTGCCGCTTTGGGCCTGTTTGCCAACCTGCGCCCGGCTGTGATTTTTGAGCCCCTGCGGGAAGCTTCTCCCCTGAAGCCGGAAATTATCGGCAAGGGTATTGACGTACTGGTAGTGCGCGAACTCACCGGCGGTATCTATTTTGGGGAGCGTGGACGCTGTGAAGAAAAAGGACAGCCTGCTGCTTTTGATACCGAGAAATATTCTGTGCCGGAGATCGAGCGCATTGCCCGTGTGGCTTTTGAAATGGCTCAAAAGCGCCGCCACAAGCTGTGCAGCGTGGATAAGGCCAATGTGCTGGAATCCTCCCGACTGTGGAGAGAGACGGTTATCCGCGTTTCTAAAGATTATCCCGATGTGGAACTGAACCATATGTATGTGGATAACTGCGCCATGCAGTTGGTGCGCAACCCCGGCCAGTTTGACGTGATCGTCACCTCCAATATGTTCGGCGACATCCTCTCCGATGAGGCTTCTATGATTTCCGGTTCCATTGGAATGTTGGCTTCCGCCAGCCTCAACGACGGCCAGAAGGGCCTGTATGAGCCGATCCATGGCTCTGCACCGGACATTGCTGGGCAGGGTATCGCCAATCCTTTGGCCACCATCCTTTCTGTGGGTATGATGCTCAAATATTCTCTGGAACAGCCCCAAGCTGCCCAGGCCATCGATGATGCCGTTGCCAAGGCCCTCACCATGGCCCGTACTCCCGATATCTGGGTGGAGGGTATGAAAAAGGTCTCCTGCTCCGAAATGGGCGATCTGGTCTGCTCCCTGCTGTAACCCATCCGCCGGGATATCGGGGCTTTGCCCTGAACCCCATTCAGGGAACTTTTTTGTAAAAAAGATTCCCTGAAAACCTTCAAAAAACTTTGTTTACCATTTGCACCGCCCCCATATGGGGGCGGTGCAAATGGTGTATAAAATTCTTCGAGATTCTCAAGAACCTTCTTATAAGAAGGTTCTTGAGCGGGGTCTGGGGCAGAGCCCCAGTATCCCGAGGAAAGGGGTAACAAGAGGGAATGAAATTGACGTTTGGCAAGGGGGTACGGGACGGGCTGCCCATCTGTTTGGGATACATATCTGTCTCCTTTGCCTTTGGTATGATGGTAGTGGAGGGGGGCCTTCCGGCGTGGATTGGTGTGCTCATCTCCATGACTAATTTGACCTCCGCCGGGCAGTTTGCCGGGCTGGACCTGATTTTAAGCGGCGGACTGTATGTAGAATTGGCGGTGACTACCTTTGTCATCAATGTGCGGTATCTGCTCATGTCGCTGTCGCTTTCGCAAAAGATCGACCCGGCTATGTCGGGGCTGGAGCGGCTGCTGCTATCTTTTGGCATAACGGACGAGATCTTCGCTGTGGCAGTCCAACAAAAAGAACCGGTAAACTCCCGGTATCTTACCGGCCTGATCTCTATGCCCTATGTGGGATGGGCGCTGGGCACCCTGTTGGGAGCAACGGCGGCGGAGATCTTGCCGCTGCCTATCCGCAGTGCGTTGGGCATCGCTATTTATGGAATGTTTCTGGCCATTATTATTCCGCCGGCGGTCAAGGCCAAGCCGGTGGCGGTGGTGGTCATCATTGCCGTGGTACTCAGCTGCCTGTTCCAGTGGGTTCCCGGACTGAACCAGCTTTCTTCCGGCTGGGTGATTATCCTCTGTGCTATTCCTGCGGCGGCCTTTGCTGCCTTGCGTTGGCCGGTAGAGGAAGAAACGGGGGAGGCCACATGATAGAAAACCTGCCTTATATTTTATTTTCCATTCTGATTATGGCTGGTGTTACCTATTTGGTGCGAATGCTTCCCCTGACTTTGTTCCGCAAGAAGATCGAAAACCGGTTTGTCAAATCTTTTCTGGCTTATGTGCCCTATGCAGTGCTGGCGGCAATGACATTTCCGGCAATTTTGGATTCTACCTCCAGCATTTGGTCGGCTCTGGCTGGTCTGGCAGTGGCGCTTTTGCTGGCTTGGAAAAACCGCAGCCTGCTTACAGTGGCATTGGGAGCTGTAGCTACAGTGTTGATAGTAGAACAGCTGTTGGTTTGGTTCCAACTATTGACCTTTTAAATTTGAGAAAGAAATATAAAGAACCCTATTGATTTTTCCAGCTCTTTATATTAACATAGTAATTGAACAAACTTTAAAAACCCTGACACAGGGAAGGAGAGAGTTGTATGCGCTATAAAGAATTGGGAAAAACCGGGATGAATGTATCGGTAGCCACTGTGGGCACCTGGGCCATTGGCGGCGCTGGCTGGGGAGCTGTGGACCGTCAGGATTCTATTGCTGCCATTCGCAGTATGTTAGATCACGGTGTCAACTTTATTGATACTGCCCCGATTTATGGCTGTGGGTATGCGGAAGAAGTAGTGGCCGAAGCTATCAAGGGCTATGACCGGGAAAAGCTGTATATCGCCACAAAGGCCGGATTGGTGTGGGGTGAAGGGGCTCCTAAAGATGGCCGGGATATTTCCGGCAAGAGCATCCGCAAGGAGATCGACCAGTCGCTGCGCCGCCTGCAGGTGGATTATATCGACCTATATCTGGTACATAAGCCGGACTTCTTAGGAACTCCCGCCGAGGATACCATGAGCGCCATGATGGAGATCAAGGCCTCTGGTAAGGTCAAGCACATCGGCGTTTCCAACTATGATGTGGCCCGTATCAAGGAGGCACAGCAGTTTGGGGATGTAGAGGTGGTACAGCCGCCCTTCTCGATGATCGACCGAAACGAGATCGACGTTTTGCAGTATGCAAAGGATAACGATATCGGCGTGATGACCTATGGTTCTTTGGGGGCGGGAATGCTCACCGGTACCATTCGTTCCATTCCTAACTGGGACCCTCGGGATATGCGTTTTGTCTTTTATGATTATTTCAAGGAGCCGAAGTTCTCCAAGGCACAAGTGCTTTTAAAAACCTTGGATGCCATTGCGGAAAAGCGCGGCGTTCCGGTAGCACAGGTGGCCATTAACTGGAGCACCCAGAACCCGCTGGTAGATACGGCGCTGTTAGGCGTGCGGAACCCCCATGAGGCAGAGGAGAACTGTGCCGCTACTTCTTGGGAGCTGACGCAGGAAGAAATCGATCTTTTGAATGCCGCTATTGCGGAGTACGAAAAGTAAATCCAAACAAAAAGGCTGCTCTGGAATTTTCATTTTCCAAAGCAGCCTTTTGTTATAGATAGAATATTTTATTTTGCGGCATCTACCAGTTTTTCCGCCAGTTCCGGAATCTCCACCGGAGTCAAAACCGTGTGCTCTACTGTTTCCATTTCGGTGGGACGGAAGCCATACCGGCAGCCGATAAAGGGAATATGGTTGGCCTCTGCGGCTTTCTGGTCGTAGGCAGTATCGCCCACCATTACGGCGCAGGAATGAGGGATACGCTTCAGCAGAGAAGCGAGACTTTGGGACTTTTCGGTCATCCCCTTTTCCAATGGCTGGATATAATCAATCTGGTGCATTAGGCCAGTAGAATTCAGGATCATAGAAATATACCGGAAGGAAGAATTGGAGCAAACAGCGGTTTCCCAGCCGTTTTCCCGTAAAACAGAGAGCATTCTGGCACAGCCGTCATAGGCTGCGGCAAGGTGCATGTAGTCGTATTCCACCTCGGCTTCCCGTTTTAGATACCGCTGTTTGGTTTTCTCATCAGAGCCCGGAAGAAGACGGTCCATGTACTCCTCTGCCGGAGCGCCAAAGATGGCGGTGATCTCCTCTGGAGATTGGGCAGGCCAGCCGAACTCCGTTTGCAGCATACGGTGGACTTCTACGGCAAACAGCTCGGTGCGATTTAGTGTGCCATCCAGATCAAAAACAATCAGCTTAGTTTCCGATTTCATTATGTACAATTCCTTTCCGCGCCCAATGCAATGCTTTATTAAAAAATGACGATTTGCTTTCCTCTATCATCAGTTGATTTCCAGTGTTTGGAACCTGACGAAAATCACATCAGTATAATTATACCGCATTTTTGCGCTTTGAAAAGAGCCAGAAATAAAAACTACCTATAGAACAAATTTTACATAATATTAAACTATAACTTGGTCAAAAGCCACAATTCGTGTTGCGGGAAAGAAAATGGGTAATTCCCGTTTAAGCAGTTGCTATTTTAACGGAAACCAGTTACAATAGAACTGATGTTCACATGGAAGCTTTCAAATCCCTTGCAGAAAGGAATTTATACAATGCCTTACGAATTAAAGGAAACGATCTTATCCCTGCGCAGGCAGGTAATGGAAAAAGAATTTTCCCGCATGAATGACCGGCAGCGGGAGGCCGTGTTCCATATGGATGGCCCGCTGCTCATTTTAGCTGGTGCAGGAAGCGGTAAAACTACCGTACTGGTCAACCGTATTGCCGCCATGATCCGGTGGGGCGGTGCTTATGAGAGCACTTGGGTGCCTGCCGGGTGTGGGGAAGAAGAGATCGCTGCCTGTGAAGCGTTTTTGCAGGACGGAACCCCCATTCCAAAGGAGCAGCGGCAGCGTCTGGCGGTGAATCCCTGCTATCCTTGGCGGATTCTGGCCATTACCTTTACCAATAAGGCCGCCGGCGAATTAAAAGAGCGTCTGTGTACTATGCTGGGGGAGGAGGACGGCAACGACATCTGGGCCTCCACCTTTCACTCTACCTGCGCCCGTATCCTTCGGCGGGAAGGGGACCGTCTGGGCTATACCAGCCATTTCACCATTTACGACACCGACGACTCCAAGCGCCTGATGAAGGACTGTCTCAAGGCTTTACATATTGAAGAAAAAATGCTGCCGGTGCGGGCCGTGTTGGGGGAGATCTCACGTGCCAAAGATTCCCTTATCTCTGTTGAAGAATTTGAACAGCAGGCCGGGATGGATTTCCGCCTTTCCCAAATCGCCAAGGCCTACCGGATGTACCAGCAGCGCCTCAAGGATGCCGACGCTATGGATTTTGACGACCTGATTGTCAACACCGTGGCACTGTTCACCCAGTGCCCCGACGTGCTGGAATATTATCAGAACCGGTTCCGGTATCTGATGGTGGACGAGTATCAGGACACCAATCACGCCCAGTATGTGTTTATCAAGCTGCTGGCAGAAAAGTACGGCAATCTGTGCGTCGTAGGCGACGATGACCAGAGCATCTATAAGTTCCGGGGCGCGACTATTGAAAATATCATGAGCTTTGAAAAGACCTTTCCCGATGCAAAGGTCATCCGTTTGGAGCAGAACTACCGCTCTACCCAGACGATTCTGGACGCCGCCAATGCGGTGATTGCCCATAACACCCAGAGAAAGGGCAAGGAATTGTGGACAGACAACGGCACCGGCAAAAAGATCCTCTGTCACACAGCAGAGAACGAGCAGGACGAAGCCGCCCAGGTCACCCAGCGAATCGAGGACGAAGTGGCCGAGGGACGAAGTTATTCCGACTTTGCTGTGCTGTACCGCATGAACTCTCAGTCCAATACCTTTGAACGGGCCTTTGTGAAATCCGGCATCCCTTACCGCATTATCGGCGGTACTCGCTTTTATGAGCGCAAGGAAATCCGGGACATGATTGCCTATCTCAGCGTCATCAATAACCCCGCCGATGAAATCCGCCTTCGCCGAATCATCAACACCCCCAAGCGCTCCATTGGAGAGCGCACCGTGGCACAGGCCGCCGAAATTGCCCGGGCACTGGGAGAGCCGTTGTTTGAGGTCATCTCCCGGGCCGATGAATTCGCCGCCCTTAAGCGCTCTGCCAATAAACTGCGGGAGTTTACAGCCATGATGCAGGAGCTCATCGACGCTTCTAACGATGAGGAGACCTCTCTGGGCGATCTGTACCAGCTTTTGCTGGAAAAAACCCGGTACGAGGACTATCTGAAAGCGGAAAATGAAGAGGCCGACGACCGCATCGATAATGTCCACGAACTGGCTTCTAACTTAATTCAGTATGAAGAAGGCCAGGAGGAACCCACTTTAGGGGGCTTTTTGGAGGAAGTCTCCCTGATGACGGACATCGACAACTACGATCAGGACGCGGATTCTGTGGTGATGATGACCATGCACTCCGCCAAAGGTTTGGAGTTCCCGGTGGTGTTCCTGCCCGGTATGGAGGAAGGAGTATTCCCAGGAATGCAGTCCATCTATAATCCCGATGAAGTAGAGGAGGAGCGGCGGCTGGCTTATGTGGCCATTACCCGTGCAAAAGAGGAGTTGGTACTGCTTAATGCCGATTCCCGCATGATTTTCGGCAGTACCTCCCGGAATAAAGCCTCCCGGTTTGTCAGTGAAATTCCAGAAGAATTGCTGGAATGCAGCCGTAGCAGGGAGTATTATCGCCCTCAGCCCTCCCAGTCTACAGGCAATGCCGGATTTTCCCACAGTGCGGCAGTGGCTCGCAGCTTTGGACCGGTAAATCCCGGCGTTTCCACGGGCATTTCCTGGAAAGTGGGGGATACCGTTGGTCACAAGGCGTTCGGCACGGGAATGATCGTATCCGTCACCCCCATGGGTAATGACAGCCTATTGGAAATTGCCTTTGAAAAGGTGGGCACCAAAAAGCTTATGGCCAATTTTGCCCGGCTGAAAAAGTTATAATTTTCTTATCCCCAGCGTTTTTCCATGGCCTGATGAGGGATTCCCACCTCGGTAAAGGGTTCCCCTGTTGGTACGTAGCCTGCCTTCACATAAAAGGGTTCTGCCGTTTTTCGGGCGTGGAGGACGATTCCCACAGCGCCCTTTTCCCATAGAGCAGCTTCGCAAAATTGGAGCAGCCCCAGCCCGATTCCCTGTCGCTGGAAGGCTTCCTCCACCGCTACCTGTTTCATGCGGTAAAGGCCGTTTTCTTCGGGGACGAGGAGCAAGGTAGCAAGGAGTTGCCCTTCCTGAAAAGCGCCAAAATGCAGAAAATCTTTCTCTGCGCTCAGCACTTCGTCATACAGGCACAGCCCCAATGGGCGGCGGAGAAGGCGGTTCCGCAAAATCAGCGCCTGCCCATACTCGTCACTGCCCCAATCGTATTCTCGATATAGAATAGAAGAATTCATATATACTACACCTCGTTTGAAAGGAAGATTTCTCATGACCCCCATTTTTATCTGCTATCCCAAATGCTCCACCTGTAAAAAGGCCCGCGCCTGGCTGGAAGCCCACCAGATTTCCTTTGAAGAGCGGGACATCAAAACCCAGAACCCCACCGAGGAGGAACTGCGCCTTTGGCACCAGAAAAGCGGCCTGCCGTTAAAGCGCTTCTTCAACACCAGCGGCCAGTTATACCGCTCCATGGAGCTTTCCAAAAAGCTGCCGGACATGGGGGAGGAGGAGCAGTTCGCCCTCCTCGCTTCTGACGGCATGATGGTAAAGCGCCCCATCCTGCTGTGGGGCGACCGGGTGCTGGTTGGGTTTAAGGAGGCGGAGTGGGAGACGCTCCTGTAAGGCTTATTCCCGATAAAGTCCCCGGAGTACTCGGATTTCCTCTGCATATCCGGCATTGTCGTTGGGGGTTTCCAGCACAAAAGGAAGTTCCCGCAATGCGGGGTGATTGATAATCCGGGCAAAGGCCTCCAGTCCAATGGCGCCTTCCCCAATTTTCTGGTGCCGGTCCTTGCGGCTTCCCAGAGGGTTCATACTGTCGTTGAGATGGATGGCTTTCAGCCGGGAAAGGCCAATAACCCGGTCAAATTCGGTCAGAACTTCATCCAAATGGTTTACAATATCGTACCCTGCGTCATGCACATGGCAGGTGTCCAGGCAGACCCCCATTTTTTCCGAAAGTTCCACCCGGTCCAAAATAGCGCGGAGTTCTTCAAAGCTGCGTCCCACTTCGGTGCCCTTGCCGGCCATGGTTTCCAATAACACCGTGGTGGTCATTTGAGGCCAGAGGATTTCGTTAAGCTGGGCGGCGATCTGTTCCACACCGGTTTCTGCGCCTTGCCCCACATGGCTGCCGGGATGGAAGTTATAAAGTCCGCCGGGGGTGTATTCCATCCGCTGCAAATCGTCGGCCATGGTCATCCGGGCAAATTCCCGAGTGCGTTCCTCGGCAGAACAGGCATTGAGAGTATAGGGAGCATGAGCCACCACCGGGGCAAAGTGATGTTCTGCGATAAATTCCCGATACCGCTCCACGTCCTGAGGGTCGATGGCCTTGGCCTTGCTGCCCCGGGGGTTCCGGGTAAAGTACTGGAAGGTATCGGCGTCCAGTTTTATCGCCTCTTTTCCCATGGCTAAAAAGCCCTTGGAAGAGGAAAGGTGACATCCAATATGAAGCATTAAAACACTCTCCTTATTTTAATAAACTGTACGCGGGGAGTAAGCTAAAAGGTTTCCTTTTGTCAGCCCGCTACACAAAAAGTTTTACTCGATTTTTTTCAAAAAATCGCAGGGAATCCAAAGGGGCAGCGCCTCTTTGGCCGCTCTCCGCAGAGAGCTGAATTCCTATACCGTAGGGTGCATTTTCGTGCGTCCTGCAAGAGTATACCACATTTTTCTCCGGGAGGAAATCCGATGCAAGAAAAAATGCCCTTTTCCTATGAATCCCCCCAGCAGGTGCGCGATTTGCTGGAATCCATGGCGGAGCCAAAATATCGGGACTTTGCCGCCTCGCTATTGCCGGGGGAACCCCATGTACTGGGGGTGCGGCTGCCAAAACTGCGGGCTCTTGCCAAAACGCTGGCGCGCAGCGGCGGGGAAGAGTGGCTGCACCATGAGGAGGATTTTTCCTTTGAGGAAACCATGCTTCGGGGCATGGTCATCGGCTGTCTGCGGGAGGAGCCGGAAACCGTGCTTGCCCTGTGCCAGGAGTTTTTGCCTCGTATCCATAACTGGTCGGTATGCGATAGCTTTTGCGCTTCGTTAAAGCTGATAACAAAGCATCCCCAAATGGGGTGGGAATTTTTGCTGCCCCTGGCTCATTCCCATAAAGAGTTTGAAGCCCGTGTTGCGGCGGTGCTGCTCCTTGATTACTATCTTGTCCCGGAGTGGATCGACGATGCTCTCAAGCTCCTTTCCCAAATCCGTCAGCCGGGTTATTATGCCAAAATGGCGGTGGCCTGGGCCTTTTCCAAAGCTTGGATTCTGTTTCCAGAAAAGACCCGGCCCTATTTTGCCCCTGACGTGTTGGAAGAGGAGACCCGAAAAATGGCGTTTCAAAAGGTGCGAGATTCCCGAAAGCCCAAAATGCCGCTCCCAAACGAATGAAAATCAAAGAAAACCGGCGTAATCCTATTGTTTCCATCAAAAACGAAAGATAATTTTCGGTTTCGAAGGATTTTCCATGGATTTGCTGGTTTTTTCTTTTTGACCAAAGGGCAGGAAAGGTCTAAAATTAAAGTCAAACAAAGTCAAAAAGGAGGGGCTTTTATGCGGATGACCGACAACGTGGTCCAGTATATCCTTTCCCTTTTGGAGGCAGAGCACGGAAGCGCGGAGTTTCGCCGAAATGAATTGGCGGAAACCATGGGCTGTGTTCCCAGCCAGATCAGCTATGTGATTGCTTCCCGGTTCACCCCAGAGCAAGGATACCTGGTGGAGAGCCGGCGAGGTGGCGGCGGCTATATCCGCATCACCCGGATTAAGCGGGACGCACCCACCCTGCTGATGCACCTAGTAAATTCCATTGGGGAGAGTCTGGATCGAACCACAGCAGGGGTGGTTCTCAGTAACCTGGCAGAGAGGAAGGTCCTTTCTGTGCGGGAAGCCAAGCTCATGGCGGCGGCAATTTCCGACCAGGCCCTGTCTGCCGCGGCTCCGGATACCCGGGACAGCCTGCGGGCGGGGATTCTGAAAAATCTGCTCATGGCAGCCTACAGCGCCACATAGGATTGGAATGACCCCATCAAAGGGGGCATTCCTTGAATAAAACCATCGGGAGGTATGGATATGATATGCCAGCACTGCGGGAAAAACCCCGCAACCACGCGCATTAAGCGCATTGTAAACGGCCAGCTTTCAGAAACCGCGATTTGCAGTGATTGCGCCCGGAAGTTGGGGTATAGCACCCTGTTGGGGGATTGGAGTCTTCCCCTGGGCAGCTTGTTGGGAGGATTGATGGAGAACGAAGCCGAGCCGGAAGTTCGCTGCAAGGGCTGCGGCATCACCTTTGAAGAAATCGCCCGCACCGGCCGGGTAGGGTGCGCCCAGTGCTACCAAACTTTTGGCCAGCGCCTTTCGCCCATGATCCAGCGCATCCACGGTAACACCAGCCACCGGGGAAAAAGCCCCTTAAAGGCCCAGCTTACCTTACAGCCGCAAACGGGAATGCGGGTAGTACCGGAGAAGAAATCCCTTTTGGAAGAAAAGGAAAAGCAGCTGCGGCAGGCAGTGGAGGAACAGAATTTTGAACTTGCCGTCGTGCTCCGGGATGAGATCAAAGCCATGAAGGAGGAAAAACGCCATGAATGAGCCTTTGAAATGGTATGAGAAAAACGGCCCACAGGGAGATGTGGCTGTTAGCGTCCGGGTACGCCTTGCACGGAATTTGCAGGGGTATCCCTTCCCCGGAAGACTGAATGACGCCGGAAAAAAGCAGGTGCTGGAAGTGATTAAGGAAGCGGTGTTGGGGCCTAACAGCCTGTTCGCCGGGTTCTTTGCCTGGGTACCGGTATCGTCCCTTTCCCGCACAGCGGCAGTCTCGTTGGTGGAGCGCCATCTGGTGAGCCCGGAGTTTATCTCCCGTCCCCAGGGCCGGGCGCTGCTTCTCTCCAAGGATGAAAGCATTGCGGTGATGATTAACGAGGAAGACCACATCCGTATCCAGGTGCTGCAGGAGGGTCTCTCCCTCAAGGAAGCTTGGCAGACTGCCAGCCGGTTGGACGATGCCCTAAATGAGCGCCTTTCCTTTGCCTTTGATCCCCATTTGGGTTATTTGACCCAGTCCCCCGTTGATCTGGGCACCGGAATGCGGGCTTCTTTGGTTCTGCACCTGCCCGCCATGGAGGAAAGCGGAGTTATCGGGCGCACGGCCTCCAATCTCTCGAAGCTGGGCCTCTCTCTGCAAAGCGCATGGGGAGAAGGGGAGGAAGTTGTGGGGTGCTTGTATCAGCTCTCCAACCGGGTCACTTTGGGCCTCAGCGAAGAAGAAGCCCTCTCTAATCTGGAGACCATCGCCATGCAGTTGCTGCGCCAGGAGCGGGGCGCCCGGGAAAAGCTGATGCAGCGGCTGGATACCCAGGATACTGTGGCCCGTTCGTTGGGCATTCTGCAAAACGCCCGGTTGTTGGGGCAGGGGGAATGCCCCAAGCTGCTTTCTAATGTGCGGCTGGGAGTGTCCTGTGGATTTTTAAAGGGGATTTCTCTGGAAACCCTCAACAGCCTTTTGGTGCTCACCCAGCCTGCTACGCTGCGGCTCCCTTCTGGGCAGGAGGAACTTCCCGGCCAAGAGCAGGAGATTTTGCGGGCAAGGCTGGTGCGCCGTATGTTGGCAAACCCAGCGGAGATGCCGGAAGAAACTTGAGGTTGCAAAAAAACCGAATTTTCAGATTTATCAGTTCTATGTGGTAAGGAGTGAGGAAGGATGTATCGCTTTAACGGATGCACGGAAAATGCCAGCAAGGCGTTAAACCGCGCTATGGAGATAGCAGGCGAGCTGGGCCATGATTACGTGGGAAGTGAGCATATGCTGCTGGGGATTTTGGATTTAGGAGACAGCGCGGCTTCTCAGGTGCTGGAGCGTTTGGGCGTGACAAAACAGGCCTTTGAACAGCTGGTCAAGGAGCGTATTGGCGTAAATTCCCCCTGCGAAGTGACCCCCTCCGACTTCACCCCCAGAAGCAAGCGTATTTTGCAGATTGCCGCCGCCCAGGCCGCCCGACTTAGCCACCGGTATGTGGGAACAGAGCATCTCCTTCTGGCAATTCTGGAAGAGGGGGAGGGCTACGGCGTCCGCTTTTTGACCACCTTGGGGGAAAAAAAAAAAAAAA
>CALWIS010000175.1 GCA_944380795.1 uncultured Clostridia bacterium
CATCACAATCGCAATCTGCTCCAACAATCGTAATCTCCTGCTCGCCTGAATTTGCAAGGAATGTTGCCCAGGCACTTTCCAGCATTTCCACGCTACCTATTTCAAGAGAAGGCGTTTCTTCTACCGATACAGCCGGCTCCTCCTCTACATACGAATCTGACTCATCATAGGTTTCATCATAGTACGAGCTACTTTCGCTATATGTATTCTCGCTGAAAGAGCTGTCCTCCCACAGTGAATCCAAGTAAGCATTGGTTGCCTGTGCCGAGAGCAGAGAGGTCGCCACGCTCCACACAATTACGACTCCTGCAACCGCCAGGACAAACAGCCACATCTTTTTGGCGCTGGTCCCTGCTTTCCGCTCAGGTTCAGACAGTCCCAGCTGTTGCTTGCAGTGGTTATAATACAAACGGTTGAATCTTTTGCCAAAGAGAATCCGAACGACAAGTCCAAAAACGCTGATCACCATAAATAGGACTGTAACTAAGGCTGTCCCGATCAATCCCATTCCCAGGCTGCCGCCTGCCATGCTCACCATCGAAACCGACGCAATGATGCCGTACACAGCGAACAAAATGTAGTAGAGCAGGAAGTATTTCTTGAACAGTTCCACATCCTGCCTGTAAAAGCACATACACTCGCCCAGAAAGAACGCCGCCCAGTTAAAGCGGGATTTCTGCCCGGCATCAATCTTTTTAAACTCCGCCAGGTAGTAGTCGGCGTGCTTGCCTACCATCGCAGCCAGCGGATTGCCTGCCGACTGCGAGCCGTCCGGCAGGGGCTGGAACGCAGGCGGTGTCACAGAAGGGCCGGCAGACGGTGAGGTTTCGGGCTGGGCCTCCGTTTCAGACACAGACGGCGCAGGCCCCGTTTGGGCAGCCGGTTCAGGTGCAGGCTGTGCGGGTTCGGCTTTGGCCGCCTCGGACGGCGCGGCAGAGGGGCGGGCGGGTTCTTCCGTCTGCACCTTTGCGCCGCAGTTGGGGCAGAAGGCAGCGCCGGATGGAACCGGATGGCCGCATTTAGGACAAAACATAGTTCTTTCCTCCTTATTTATGTAGCTTCTTTTAGCCGCATGGTACATCCAGCAGCATTTCTTATTTTCAGAAGCATTAAGCACATTTACTTTGAACGAACTTTTTTGCAATAAGGTCATTCTCTCTTGGGTAAAATTCTTGATAGTGTTCGGTAATATATCGGTTTACGTAGAAAACCATTTATTACCATCTATTTATTTTTATTTTGCACAAAAATCATATCATAGTTTTGTCAAAATTTTCGGTTGTACTTTTCACTTGATACGATATATATTATTAAAATTATACGATGTATATAATTACTTGTCAAGATGCCGCTCAATAAAATCGTAAGTATCACTACGATTTGTACAAGGAGGCCTCGGCATGGAACGAGAGAAGCCCACATTTGACATCTTGGGTCGGATTGAGCAGGAGCGGCTCGCTCGTGGCTGGTCTGAGTATGCGCTCGCGGAGAACTCTGGCCTCACGCAGTCAACCATCTCCACATGGCGCAGACGAAATCTTCAGCCCAGCGTCGCTTCCATTGAGAAAATTTGCTCTGGCCTCGGAATCTCGCTTTCTCAGTTTTTTCAAAATGGAGACTCCGTTTACCTGACCAGTGACCAGAAGGACCTCCTTGATTTGTGGTCTAAACTCTCTCCTGCGCAAAGAGATGCTGTTTCTCGAATGCTCCGCTCCTTCTTATCTTCCTGATATCTTCTAACCGCATTTGAGACAGAACATGATGACTCTCCTTTCGCATTCATCGTTTTTTGTGTTCCCCGGAACGCAGCTATAGTATAACAAACAGGGTGGACAGTCATTGACGTTTTGAATGGCCGCTCAAAATTTTTTGAAGAAAAAGCGAAAAAGCTCGCCCCTGTGGCAGGCAAGCGAAAAATCACCTTCCTATAACTGTATATTATCTCAAAGAACCGTATGGAAACCATCCATGCGGTTTTTATTTTGCCAGGAAAGGAGAATCTATATGAGCAAATTGCCCGTTGGCATCGCCGAAGCGCTGCTCGCCCTGGTCGTTGCCGTCGCAGCCGAAGCCATCAAGAGCGTCTCCGAGTGAGACGGAAGGAACACCTGTATGTCTGAATGTACCTGCATTCTGCCGCACAGCCGCGCGCCGCCGGCAGAAAAACCCAAACCAACGTATGCCCACAAAATCATCTTAAAAAGCAAAGGAGAAATCACTATGCCCGCTTGTGTCGAAACCATGTTCTATGTCCGTGAAAAGCCCTGGCACGGTCTTGGCGTGCAGGTCATGGACGCGCCTACTTCTCACGATGCCCTCATCCTGGCCGGTCTGGACTGGCAGGTGGAGCAGCAGAACGTCTACACCTCTGCCGGAGATCAGATTCCCGGCTACAAGGTCAACACCCGCAGCAGCGACCACACCCCCCTGGGGATCGTGACCGACCGCTATCAGGTGGTGCAGAACAGCGACGCCTTCCAGTTCACCGACGACCTGCTGGGAGAAGGCGTCACCTATGAGACAGCCGGTTCCCTGCAAGGAGGCCGCAAGGTCTGGCTGCTGGCCCGGATGCCTGAAAAGTACATCATTGCCGGGGACGAGATTGCCCCGTATCTGGTGGTCTTGAACAGCCATGACGGCAGTTCCGGTGTCAAGGTTGCCATGACCCCCATCCGCGTGGTCTGCCAGAACACCCTCAACCTGGCCCTGGGTCAGGCAAAGCGCATCTGGAGCACCCGCCACACCGAAAACGTGATGAGCCGCGTTCAGGAAGCGC
>CALWIS010000176.1 GCA_944380795.1 uncultured Clostridia bacterium
ACTTTGCAGATTGTTGTTGAAAATGGAATCGGTGTGGATAACATCGATGTGGAGGCTGCGACTAGAAACGGGGTCAAAGTAGCCAATCTGTCGCTGGGAGCGCTGGCAGTCGCGGAACACACCATAGCCTTTATCATGGCTTTGGGCCGTGATTTAAGAAGAGATGACATAACCACTCGTGCGGGTGAGTGGCTCTCATTTAATCAACCCTCCTTTAGAAGCGTTCAGATTTTGGGCAGCACTTTACTGATTGTAGGGACTGGAAATATTGGCCGTCAGGTTGCACAACGTGCAAAAGCGCTTGGAATGAACCTGTTGGGGTATGATCCCTTTTTGTCCAAAGAAGTCATGGAGACATTTGGGATCACCAAGGTAGAAACTCTGGAAGAAGGTTTACGGGAGGCCGATTTTGTCACCGTACACATGCCATTGACGGAGAACACCAGAGGAATGTTTTCCGCGGAGCAGTTCCAGCAAATGAAATCCAGCGCATTTTTTATCAATGTCGGCCGAGGCCCCATTGTAAAAGAGGATGCTTTATACGCCGCATTGAAAAACCATGAAATTGCTGGCGCCGCACTGGATGTATTTGAGCAAGAACCCCCCTCTGTTGATAATCCGCTCTTTACACTGGATAATATCCTTTTTAGCGCCCATGTTGCCGGCACCCACAAAACGTTAATGGAGAATCAAGCTAAGCTAGGCGCAGAATCGATTGCCGAGGCCATTGATATGCAAGGGAAATTCGCTTTGAATGTAGTTAATCAGAGACAGCTCGAACAGCAAAATCCCCAAATCGAAACATAAATATTGGCAAAATGAAAGGAGCGTATACATATGAAGTTTCAGGGTATTTACACTGCCATGGTCACTCCCATGGATGCGAATGCAAAAGTAGATGTGGAAAAACTAAAAAAGCTGGTTGAATTTCAAATTAAAAGTGGAATCCATGGAATCGTAATGCTGGGTGGTACCGGAGAATATGCCGCGCTCAGTTCCGAAGATCGCAAGTGTACTGTGCAGACAGCTAAAGATGCAGCCGCTGGAAGAGTTCCTGTAGTAGCCGGTGTATTAGAGCCGGGCTTTGGCGAATGCTTGAAAGCATGCAAAGAATTTGAAGAGATCGGAGTAGACGCCCTACTGGTACTTACCCCGTTTTATCTGAGTCCCTCGCAGCCTGGCATTGTGGACTACTTCCAGAAAATCGATCAAGTTGTCCATACTCCTATTATCCTTTACAACATTCCTTATCGGACCAGTGTAAATATGCTGCCTGAAACAGTGGAGACAATCGTAAACACAACGCACAACGTCGTCGGCATCAAAGAGTGTTCTCCCGATTTGGGACAGAACATTGATCTACTGCGCCGGGTAGGCGATCGGATCTCTGTCCTGAGTGGCGAGGAATTCCTAGCGGCCAGTGTCATGGCATACGGCGCGTGCGGCGGCATTATTGCAACGGCCAATGTAGTACCGGAAATTTGGCTGAAACTCTATGAAACAGCTCAAGCTGGAAACCACGGCGAAACTGCAGCTATGGTAAAAAAATATATCCCGCTGTTCAAAGCGCTGTTCCGGGAAAGCAATCCGGGCCCCATTAAGTACGCGATGCGCCAAATTGGTCTAGATTGCGGCTTGGCCAGCACACCTATCCCCGTGGAACCGACTGCAGAAACACGAGAAATCCTCGATCAGCTACTGAAAGAGTACGAACTGCTACCGGCTTGACCACCGCTCTAATTGGCTAGCACCGGGGATCCATACAGTTCCCAAGGAATAATCTCTGCCAAGTATGGATCCCCTGAAAAAATTCTTGTTTGAGTCAGAGAAATACTGCGTGGAATATTAGAGAAATGCGAAGCTTGAAAGAAAAGGGGGGCTTGATGAGAATGCTGCGGCAAATTGCTCTAGTTGGTGCAGGAGTGCTTTTACTGTCGGGCTTGACTGCTTGTAAAAATGTAGAGGCATCAGATAATGTTAAAACATTAAAAATGGCGTTGGAAATTGCACCCAATGCGCTCACCACACAGATGGCGCAGAAGGCTGCGGACCAAATTTACGAAGAGACAAATGGTTCTGTCGTTGTGGAGGTGTACCCATCCGGCCAGTTGGGCTCGCAGCGGGATTTTATTGAGAGCATGATGCTGGGAACCATCGAGATTGGATATGTCAGTGCCTCTTCCGCAGAAAATTTTGAGCCGGAATTTGTACTTTACGATATCCCATTTACGGTATTTGGACCGGAACACGCCATGGCACTCTGGGAAAGTGATTTGAGTCAGGAAGTACAGCAACGCTTCCTGGATGAGCAGGGGATTCGCACATTGGGAATGATCGATGCTGGTCCCAGAAATATCTATACTACAGAAGAAGTACGAACAGCCGACGACTTCTCCAAACTAACCATGCGTGTAGCAGATGTGGCCGGTTTGATCAATTTGTTTGATGCACTCAACGCCAATCCGACCGTGACAGCCTTCAATGAAATCTATACAGCTATGCAGACCGGAGTAGTCAACGGATTTGAGATCGGTTTGGAGAGTGTTTTGTCCAACAACCTGCAAGAGGTTGTAAACTACTGTATTGAGACCTGCCATACTTATACCATTGATTGTATTCTGATGAGTGAACGGGCTTATCAGCGCCTGACACCGGAGGAACAAGAAATTGTGACCTGTGCCTTTGAAGAGGCATGTGAGGAGCAGCGGAACACCTTTAACGGAAATTTAGCTGGTTACAAAGAAGAGTTGGCAGATGCGGGCGTTGAAACCATCTCGTTTTCTGACGAAGAAATGGAACAATTAATCGAACAAGCCCATCCGGCTATTTTAAAATCCATTGAGGGGTTGTTTGATGAAAGTGTGGTGGAGGAGATCCGAGCCATGGATCCAAACACCTGACAGGTATTCCTTCCGCCAAATAATTTTGATGGTTAATTGGGGAGGCGATATTGTGAAGGCGATATTTGATATTTATGATAAAGCATTAAAAGTTCTGCTGTGCTGTGCGACCGGCGGTTTTATCTTTATTTGCCTGTTGCAAGTGCTGTTTCGATTTGTACTGCAAAATTCTCTTGTTTGGTCCCAGGAAGCCTGCAATCTTTTGTTCTTTATCTCGATTTTCCTTGGCGCTGCAGTCTGTGTCACGGATCGTAAGCATATCACCATTGATCTAGTTTTGGAATATCTCCCCTTTCGAGTAAAGCGGTACTGGTACATGGTGATCTATCTGATCATGTTTGCATTTTCTGTATATATGGTATTCAATGGTTACAGCATGGCAATGACTTTTGCACATCAGATGACCTCTACACTGAAGCTGAGTTACTTCCATGTATATTTGGCAATTCCTGTTTCCTGCACGCTGATGGCCATCAATGTGGTGCGGGTGGCAGCCTATGACTTCTTTGTTGCCTACGCTCCAAAGAATGACCCCAGCCGAAAAAAGGAGAGTGAAGAGATATGACCAGTTTAACTGCACTAATGCTGATCTCCTTTTTGGTGATGGTACTGATTGGTGTGCCAATCACCTTTGCTACTGGTTCTGCTGTTATGTTTTATCTGGTCTTAGGTGGTGAGATTCCAGGCACGCTACTAGTGCAGCGGATGTACAACTCCTCTGTAAGCTTTACCATGTTAGCTGTTCCGCTGTTCATAATTGCAGGGGAACTTATGAATAAGGCGGGGATCACAAAACGGATCGTCCGGTTATCCTCTGCCCTGATGGGCCACATCCGGGGCAGTCTTGCTCATGTAACTATTCTTGCCAGTATGATTTTTGCGGGTATGTCCGGATCATCAGTTGCCGCAGCATCTTCGGTAGGTGGTATGATGATACCAGCAATGAAAGAGGACGGGTACGATGCTGGTTTCAGTGCTGCACTAACTGCTTGCTCAGCCACAATGGGACCTATTATTCCACCAAGTATTGCATTTATCATCTATTCATCAATCACCGGTGATTCAGTAGGAAAGCTGTTTTTGGGAGGCGTTATTCCAGGTATCATTATGGGATTAAGCCTAATGGTTATTGCTTATATCATCGCAAAGAAGCGTAACTATCCAATTCATGAGCGATCAAGCACTGCGGAGAAAATTTCAGCCGTTAGGGGATCTGTTCTCGCTGTCATGATGCCTGTTATCATTCTTGGAGGAATTATGTCTGGTATTTTTACCTCTACAGAAGCAGGCGCAGTAGGACTGCTATACGGGCTACTTGTTGGTTTGTTGACCAAGGAACTTCCTTTGAAAGAAATTCCTTCTGTTCTAATTAATGGTGCTTTGACGTCCGCTTCCATAATGTATATCATTGCGACCTCTCAAGCACTTGGATGGTTACTGACGATCGCTCGTCTTCCTCAAGCACTGGTAGCGTTCTTGGCAGGGCTGACTTCCAACAGTACGCTTATCATCTTTATCATTCTCGGCACGCTTCTGATTATGGGATGTTTCTTAGTGGATACTGCCATGATCACGATCATGACACCGCTTTTTATTCCCATTGTTCAGCAGTATGGAATTGATCCCATCCAGTTTGGTGTTGTTATGGTCATGATGACAACAGTTGGCGGAATTACTCCGCCAGTTGGAAACCTGCTATTTGTGGCCAGCGGAATTTCTGGCACCCCGGTGTTGAATACAGCAAAGGCTATGATCCCATTTGCCTGTGCTCTACTTTTTTCAATGGCTATTTGTACACTTTTCCCGCCACTGGTCACATTCCTGCCGAATTTGTTCGGTTAAACATTGTAATTAGCGATACCTAAGAAAGGAAGGAAACTGCCATGCCAAACGCTTATTTTACCATATCCAAACCGTCCAACGATCCGTTTCTGGGCTATCTTCCAGGCAGCCCGGAGCGGGCTGCGCTGAAGGAGGAGCTGGCCAGACAGTCTGCACAGGTGGTAAAGATCCCCCTCATCATCGGCGGAAAGGAGGTCTGGACCGACCGGACCATTTCGGTGACCATGCCCCACGATCACCAGCATGTGATCGCAGAGTGCTGTATGGCCGGGGAGAAAGAATTGAAAATGGCCATTGAAGCAGCCCTGGCGGCCAAGGACGCCTGGGAGGAGATGCCTTGGGAGCACCGCTCCGCCATTTTCCTGAAAGCGGCGGACCAGATCACCGGTCCTTACCGTCAAGTGCTCAATGCGGCCACCATGCTGGGGCAGTCCAAAACTGTATTTCAGTCTGAGATCGACATTGCGGAGCTGGCGGACTTCCTGCGTTTTGGTGTGTGGTCGGCCCAGGAGATCTTCAAGGACCAGCCCGCCAGCACGGACGGCATCTGGAACCGACAGGATTACCGGCCACTGGATGGTTTTATCTGCGCGATCTCCCCCTTCAACTTCACCTCCATCGGAGGCAACCTGCCTACCGCCCCGGCCATTGTGGGGAATGTGTCCCTCTGGAAACCATCCCGTACAGCGGTACTGTCTAATTACTACTACATGAAGCTGCTCATGTGGTGTGGCCTGCCTGCCGGAGTGATCAATTTTGTGCCCTGTACCGGAAACGACATGTCCCAGTATGTCGTCAGCCACCCCAAAATGGCGGGTTTCCATTTCACCGGCTCTACCGCCGTGTTCCAAAGTGTCTGGAAACAGGTGGGCGAGCACATCGCCGAGTATGCCAACTACCCCCGCCTGGTGGGAGAGACCGGGG
>CALWIS010000177.1 GCA_944380795.1 uncultured Clostridia bacterium
GGGAACTCAACCCGTGTAATTCTTTTCGACCGCAATGCTGTTCACCTCCAGTTCGCCAATTGGTGCATGGTATTTTTCCGCAGCGACACAGAGTAAAGTGTGCATATCATCTTCTGCAATGATTCCCTTGGCTGCCAGAGTGGCGAAGATACTTTTACAGAGCCGAAAGTGTAACTCCGCTTCGTATTCTGATTGGGTCATAGCGACACCTCCTACAGAAACGACAGTATATTGCCGGATCCGGGATAGTCAATGATAGGGCCGGAGAGTTATCGGAAAGTTATCATTTCCGACGTTTCCGCACGAACTAACATTGCGCGGAAACTTAACACCTCCTGCTCATAATTATGAATCGTCGCGGTTTGGTCTTGGTTATGCTGAAATATTTAAATGCTCTTTGTTTATTCAGCAAAATGTGCTTGAATTAGCAAAATCTCTTTGCTGAAATTTGTGTATTGGAAGACCGAGTTCGCTTGTTAATCAAAGAATGACTTTAATTAGCAAACAAGAGCCACGCAACTTGTTCATCCGGTATGCTATAATTAAGTTGCGGCAAAGATTTTGAACTTGTTTGCCCTTGGATCCTGCACAAACCATTGAGCGGATCCTGAAAAGCAGCGGCAGTGAAGAAGAGGACTACACAGAAAAGGTGTCAGAATCCTTCGGGAAATTCTGGAACGGGAGAAAAAAGCAGAGAAACGGGAATAAATTTCACAGGCTGCTTTTGTCCTTTCTGTCCTCATTGTCCCGCTGCATCAAAATTGAACCCACAAAACAATGCACCATGTCATCAAAACATGGTGGATTGTATCCATGAGCAGTAGATATGCCAACTAAGTCCTTAGAATCCATCGGAGTTCTAAGGACTTTTTCTTTGTTTTGCTTAGGATTCGTATGGTGGGTTACTTTTATATTTAATGGGATTTAGTGGGATGTATTTGGGCGGCGGATGGGCGGTGAGGGCGCCCGAGGGACAAGTTCGTCGGCGAGTGGTCGGCGGATTTTTGGGGAATAGGAGGATTTTGAACTTTTTGGGGGGAGGAGTGGGAAAAAGGGGTAAATTGGAGAAAAATCTACGTTTTGCTAAGAGGACAACCTAAAGAAGGAAGATTTTTCTGCGTTTTGGAGGGAAATAGGAGTGCTATTTGGCAGTTATAGAATTAGGTATTCCCCTACCTTCTCTTGAACGTAAGCTGTGAGCTAGTTGGGAATTATCGTGGATTTCCCGTTCAAACCCGTGTACGTATATATACAAAGTCGGAAAGTATGACTATTGCTGAGAAGCGGGAATATCCCCTTTGCTAATGAGAGAACAAGGAATAAAACGGGGATTTGGGATACCTATGGGTATGAAACTTGAGGATCAAATCCCCGTTTCCACGTTTTTCTTCAAGGTACGAGAGAAAACATAATCTTATTCAATAATTCAAAATAAATATGCACACTTTACATCATCTTAAAAGCCATATATACTTTATACTATCTTTTTAGAATCCATCTCTTCTATAAGCAGCGCAGGATTATAATAGATTATTGTGTTATTTATCACAATCTTTTCCCTCCATATAATTTGTGTGCATTTCCCTGTACTTACCAGGCGTTTCATTCTCCAGCTTTTTAAAAATACGAATCATAGTTTGCACATTGCCATACCCGATTTTAGCTGCAATCTGCGCCAATGGCATGTCCGGTTCTTGAACCAGAAGCTCCTTTGCATGCTGGATTCTGCAAAACTGTATTTTTTGCAGAATCCCTATTTGTTTCATCTGTTTATAAGTGGAAGAAAGGTAGGGAACAGATAGGTGAAAGCGGTCTGCCAACATTTGTACGCTTAATGCAGGGTCATTGTAATGGTTTTCGATATATTGGTCTATCAATTCAATCTTCTGTTGGATCGAACCATGGCTTTCTGCGTCACGCTGAATTAGCTGCTGCAACATCCCCATCAGCTCTTCTTCCAACTTGGGAATAGTTTCCGCTTGCAGGAGTTTTTGCAGATAATCCTGTGGAACCAGCGAAAGGATATCTTCATCGAAGCTGTTATTTAAAGTGGCATCCAACATCAGATTAATCAAGTTAAACATCCGACACCGCAGCAATTGTATCGAAATCCCATCTGTCAATTTATAATAATCGATAATCTGTTCCATTTTAGCTTTGGCCCGTGGATAATCCCGGTCCATCATATAAGTGGCAAATTCTCTTTCGGTTTCGAGGATGACCTTATTTTTCCAAGTAGAAAAAGGCTGCTGGAAACTATCTTTATAGAGGATAACTCCACTTTGCTCTTTCATCCGGCAGTAGTCGTTGGTGATACGCGCTTCACGGTAGGAAGTGGAGATATCGGATAAGTTCTGGAAAGTTTTACTGATCGATAGGCGAAGATCCAGGCTAAAGTATTTCCAAATATTAATTCGAACCTTATCGAATAGCTCAAGGATAAATTTTTCATCCTTCACAAGCAGAAAAGTCCTTAGAGGCCACCAGGACTCTAAGGGCTTTTTCATTGCTATACCGTATTTGTAAAATAGGTTTCTTTTGTATCGAATGGGATATAAACACAACTATTTGGATAGCGGATGGACGGCAAGGATAACCGAGGAATCAATTATAGTAAACATAATTGATACAGGCCAAGTAGAGAACTCCTCAACCTGGCCTGTATTGTTAAACTTATTCGTTTTCTAATTGGTCAAAAAAGGCGTAAATCTCCCCACCAGGATTTTCTGCCACTGTACAACCTTGATCTGCAAACACTAAAGTTTCCTTTTTGTCTAATGTATAAGCCGGCCAGCTGATCCCCTCTGCCGACGGGACACCCGTGCGGACAAAGCTGCCCCACAGCTGCCGGTAGACTTTGGAAAGCGCCTCCTGCTCCGGATGGGCCACAATCCCGAACTGGAGCGGCAGGTCGGCGGTATGCCAGGCATACCGTTTTGTCGTCACATGGGTATCACGGTAAGGAGATCCAGCGGTGATCGTATATAAATACACCGGCGCGCCGCTTTCCTTCGCCATTGCCTCCGCCTGCCGGTGGGCGCCGCCGCCAAGAAAGCTTCTCATTGATACAGCCTGCTGATAGATCTGGTCGGCCGCCGCCTCCGGGTCTGCCTCCCGCAGCAGCCGGACTGCCTCTTCTGCCTGCTGAAGGGTCAGGGGCGCGCTTTCTTCGCGGGAAGGCTGCGTCAAGGCGTCCGCAAGATGGTCCCAATCGATCGAAAAGGTTTCCGGCGGAAGGAAAGCCGCCATCTCTTCTGCCGACGATCCAACCATCAACGGAATTCCTTTTGCTGAAGGATAGACATTAAAATCGCCCGTATCATTCGGCATCAGATGAACACCGTCGGCCACCGGGTTATAACCGGACAGGCCAAAACCGATAGCTTCCCGCAGCTTCTCCACCGGCAAGGTTTGAAGCTTGTCCAGTTCATCCGGCCGTACGCCCGCGCGCTTTAAGAAAGCGAGAGCGTCCTGTGTCGCCGCCTCCCGGGTAT
>CALWIS010000178.1 GCA_944380795.1 uncultured Clostridia bacterium
CTCCCAGCAGAGTATAAACACGGTAATCTTTATTGTCCATTTTAGCGGCCATGGCCATACCGCAGGCAGCGGAGATGCCCTGTCCCAGAGAGCCGGAGCTCATATCGATACCGGGGGTGCCCTTCATATCGGGGTGGCCCTGGAGCATGGCGCCGATGTGGCGCAGGGTCTTCATCTCATCCATGGAGAAGTAGCCCCGCAGAGCCAGCGCAGCATACAGGCCGGGAGCGCAATGACCCTTGGAAAGGACAAAACGGTCACGGTCAGGATCCTTGGGGGCTTCCGGGTTGATATTCATCTCTTTAAAATACAGATAGGTGTACAGATCAGCGGCAGAAAGGGAACCGCCGGGATGACCGGATTTTGCGTGAAAAACACCTTCGATTGCGCCCATGCGCACCTTGCAGGCAGCGATTTTGAGCTGCTTCTTTTCACTGCTGTTCATTGTTTGACCTCCTGTTTTTGTAACTCCATGCCACAGGGGCATATCGTGCGAAAAAGGTACGATTTATCCCGTTTATCATACCACATTAGAGGTAAAAAAGCAAACAGAACCGCATAGTTTCGGCGTTGACAACGTAGATTTTGCAAGATCGTACTTTTGAAAAAAAAATGATATACTAAAGTTACAGAAAAGAGCCTCAAAAGGAGTAGGATTTTATGCTGAAAGGAAAGACTGTTCTGCTGGGAGTCTCCAGCAGCATCGCTGCTTATAAAGCTGCTTCCCTAGCTTCCATGCTGGTAAAACAGCACGCCGACGTCCATGTGCTTATGACAGAGAATGCCACCCGATTTATCTCCCCCATGGTGTTCGAAACCCTCACCGGCAATAAGGCGCCAGTGGATACCTTTGACCGGTGCTTCCAATTCGATGTAGAACATGTTTCCTTGGCTAAACGGGCCGATGTAGTAATGGTGGCCCCAGCCACCGCCAATGTGATCGCCAAGCTGGCCCACGGCATCGCCGACGATATGCTCACCACTACCGTGCTGGCCTGCGACTGCCCCAAGCTTATCTCCCCAGCCATGAATACCCGGATGTATGAAAACCCGGTAACCCAGGACAATCTGGCCACCCTGCGAAAATACGGCTGGCAGATCGTGGAACCCGCCAGCGGCTACTTGGCCTGCGGGGATACGGGAAAGGGTAAGCTGCCGGAGCCGGAAGTGCTGCTGGACTGGCTGCTGCAAACCTGCGCCTGGGAAAAGGACATGGAGGGCCTGCGGGTACTGGTCACAGCTGGTCCTACTCAGGAGGCCTTGGACCCGGTACGGTACCTGACCAACCATTCCTCCGGGAAAATGGGCTATGCCATTGCAAAAGCTGCCTCTCGCCGAGGTGCCAAAGTTACCTTGGTAACCGGCCCCACAGCTCTGGAAAAGCCCCGATTTATGGAGGTGGTGGACATTGTTTCTGCCGCGGATATGTTCCGCGAGGTGACAACCCGCGCCCCGGAACAGGACATCATCATCAAGGCGGCGGCGGTGGCGGACTACACCCCCGTCCAGGTGGCCGGGGACAAGCTGAAAAAATCCGACGCGGATATGAGCATCCCACTGACGCGCACCCAGGATATTCTGGCATGGTTGGGAGAGCATCGGCAAAAAGGGCAGTTTCTCTGCGGCTTTTCTATGGAGACCCGGGATATGCTGGAAAACTCCCGGAAAAAGCTGCAAAAGAAACACGTGGATATGATCGCTGCTAACAACGTAAAGGAGCAAGGGGCGGGCTTTGCGGTAGATACCAATCTTCTCACCCTCATTACCGCTGAAGGGGAACGGGCACTGCCTTTGATGAGCAAAGAGGAAGCCGCCCATGCTCTGCTAACAGAAATTTTGACTCGCCGGGGAAATTCTTGAAAAGTTTTTGTGAATAAACTTACATTTTGGCCCTTTGGATTTTAAAGAATTCCCAAAAATATAAAGGAATCCCAGAATATATTTACATTATCCCGCTAAAATGCTACAATGTTACCGTGCTATCAAAGGGCCTGTGTTGGTCAAAATATACAGGTCTATATTTTGTTTATAAAATTACAGACAGAGGGGAATGGATACCAATGGAAAAATATTATCAGCGGGAGATCGAATGTGCCTCCCGGGAACAGATCCGTGCTTGGCAGGATGAGCGGTTGGTAAAACAGGTCCGCCATGTTTATGAGCATGTTCCCTATTATCGCAACCTTATGAAAGAAAAGGGCGTAACGCCCGACGACATCCGTTCTGTGGATGACCTGCATAAGCTGCCCTTCCTTACCAAAGCCGACCTGCGAGATGCATATCCCTACGGCCTGCTGGCTGTACCTCTGGAGGATGCCGTGCGCATCCAGTCCACCAGCGGCACCACCGGACGCCGTGTGGTGGCGTTTTACACCCAGCATGACCTAGATCTGTGGGAGGACTGCTGTGCCCGTGCCATCATGGCCGCTGGCGGCGATAAGGGCGACGTGGTACATGTGAGCTACGGTTATGGCCTGTTCACCGGCGGCGCGGGTCTCAACGGCGGCTCCCACAAAGTGGGCGCGCTGACTCTTCCCATGTCCTCCGGCAACACAGAGCGGCAGATTCAGTTCATGTGCGACCTGAATTCTACGATCCTGTGCTGCACCCCCTCTTATGCCGCTTATCTGGCTGAATCTATTCACGAGCGGGGGCTGCGAGATCAGATCCACCTAAAAGCCGGTATTTTTGGCGCAGAGGCTTGGACACAGGAAATGCGCCGGGATATTGAAGAAAAGCTGGGCATCAAGGCCTACGATATTTATGGCCTGACCGAGATCTCCGGCCCCGGCGTAGCCTATGAGTGCAGCGCCCAAACGGGAATGCACATCAACGAAGACCATTTTATCGCCGAGATCATCGATCCCAAGACCGGAGAGGTGCTTCCTGACGGGGAAAAGGGAGAGCTGGTATTCACCTGCATCACCAAGGAAGCCTTCCCCCTGCTGCGCTACCGCACCCGGGATATCTGCGTGCTTACCCATGAAAAATGCGCCTGCGGACGCACCCATGTGAAGATGAGCAAACCCATGGGCCGCAGCGACGATATGCTCATCGTCAAGGGCGTCAATGTGTTCCCGTCCCAGATCGAGACAGTGCTCATGAACCGCGGGTACGCCGCTAACTATCAAATCATCGTTAGCCGCGTAAATAACAGCGATAAGCTGGAAGTCCAGGTGGAGATGACTCCCGAGATGTTCTCCGATACCGTGACTGCCGTTTCCAACCGGGAGAAGGAACTGGAAAGCGACCTCAAGTCCATGTTGGGTATTTATGCCGACGTACAGCTGGTGGCTCCCAAGACCATCGCCAGAAGTGAAGGCAAGGCTGTGCGTATTATTGACAAGCGCAACCTGTATTGAGAAAGGAACGTGATGGCAAATGACCGTTAAGCAGATTTCTGTATTTTTAGAGAATAAAGCCGGCTGTCTGGCAGCTTTTACCAAGGTCTTACGGGAAAACGATATTGATATGCGGGCCATGTCCATTGCCGAGACACCGGATTTCGGTATCCTGCGCATCATTGTGGACGACACCTATAAGACCGCCTGCGTCTTAAAGGAAGCGGAGTACATCTTTTCCATCACGCCGGTATTGGCAGTGGAAGTCACCGACGAGGCCGGCGGACTGTACCAGATCGTGCAGCTTTTGGGCGACAACAAGATCAACTTGGAATACACCTATGCTTTTATCACCCGTAAGCGCGGCCAGGCTTATATGATCTTCCGGGTGGAGGATAACGAGAAGGCCATTGACGTGCTGGAAAAGAACGGTGTGCACATCGTCAGCCAGGAAGAGTTGGACGAACTATAAAAATTATTCCGATTTTGTTGAAAAACATATAGTTTTTATAAAATAAAATGTATTTACAATAGAGCCAGAATATGGTAGAATTGTGATATGGAAAGCGAATCATTCCTCCAGGATTTTCGGAACAGGAAGAGGCGGTTCCCATGAACAATTCTCTATGTACACTGGAGCCCCTCCGCTTTGACAGCGAGGGGCTTTTTTATCTAAAAAGAGGTGTTTCCAATGAATTGTGTACTTGTTCATTGACCATCACATAGCAAATTGCGAATTAATTACAAATTGTGTTTTGAAATTGGAAAGAGGTTAGAATTATGAAAATATTCAAGAACGTCTTTGTTTTTTCTTTACTGATTTGTTTTGTTTTTACATCGACATCAACAGTATCGGCAATGGATAATTTGGATATCTCTACTTCGAAATCTGATTCAGATATCTCAAATATATTAAGTGACTCCGATTTACATGATTATGAAAAATCTTTACCTGAGTCAACTCAAATCGCTATAAAAGAACAAAAATACCCTTTGGATGCTTATACAAATCTTGTGGAAAGTTTTTCAAAAACTTTAGATGGAGAAATTAACTTTCCTTCTAACTATGCAGGCTCTTTTATAGAAGGAGATAAACTGATTATTTCAGTAGTAAATCTTTCTGATGAAGTAAAAAAAGACTATTTAAAAAGATGCAAAATTTCAGACTGTGTTGTTTTCCGTGAAGTAGAAAATTCTATTAGTGATTTAGAAGCAGCAAGAAAAGAAGCATATAAATTGGGAAATGATGGATTTGATATTATCAGCACAGGAATTGATGTACAAAATAATCAATTAACGATTGGACTTAACAAGGAAAAACATTCACTGTTGCTTCAGCAATCAACTGATAATACAGATTTACCTTTTATTAGTTTTCCATCATTAATAAGCGATCAAAGAAAAGCACAACTCAAATTAAGCGAATTACCAGTTAATGTACAACTTACTTCTCCAGTTATGTCTTGTGTTTCTGTAAAGGGTGGAAACAAGCTAACAAACGGTCGTGGAACATATGGCTCCTCATTTACTTGTGGTGTTGCAGGTAAATATCTAGGAAAAAATGCGATATTGACTTGCGGTCATGGAAACGAGATGGAGGTAAGTGTTTCATATAATGGAACTGTTATAGGTAAATCCGCATATTGGCGTGCTAATACACAACCTAGTTTCCAGGGAAAAAATGCAGTTGGAGATTTTGCTATTGTTCTTACAAATAGTAACGTGACTTTATCTAGAACTCTATCTAACAATGTTTCTATTAGTAGTGCAAATGCTGTTCCTACTGGAACAACAGTTACAAAATACGGAGCAACTGCTGGTCTAGCAACCGGTAAAGTAGCGCAGGTCGGAATAACTTTAAAGTACTCTGGAACCGGTATGACTACATATTATGTAAACGGTTTAATGAAAGTGGGAACAACAACTTCTGCTACTAAAAATCCTGTACAGCCTGGAGATAGCGGTGGACCAGTTTATAATTCCAGTAGTTCGAAATATAATTTTAATGGAATTATAACAGCATCTGACAAATCAAAATATAATAATGCAATATGGTATTGGTATGTCACATCTATTTCCTGGCCAAAAGAGGTTGGCTTTACAGTAAAAACAAGTTAAGGAAAAGAGGGTTGATTTATGGAAAAGAGATCTAGAAAAAAATGGGTCATTCTGTCCTGCGTGGCGGTGGTCTTGATCGCGGCGGTCCTGGTAGGCTTTTTTGTCGGCAAGCCCCTATTGCGGCAACGAGAGTTTGAGGAGAATCGAAAGGTCCAAATGGAATTGCGGAACTTGGATGGCACCGAACCCCTCAGCTTTTACGACGAAAAGACACCTCTTTCTCAAGTGGAACCCAATGAGCTGACAAAGGTCCTGCCTCAGGCCATGGCGGCTATTGGATATATACAGCCGGAAAACGCCCGTTTTCTGGAACTGCCGGAGGACCTGCACTATTATGCCCAGCCGGATGCTTCTGGGGAGCCTGCCGCCACCATTCCCAAAGGGACTATCGTAACTTTATATGAAGCTTCCGAAGGCTATTTTGACTCTAATATGGGGTACGGCCTGGGATGCTATCCCGACTATCAGCAGGGCTGGCGCTATGGACAGATGTTTGTAACCGAGGCCAAAGAAGGCGACGCTTTTTATCAGGCGTTAGAGGATTGCCCCTATTATTATGTGCAGACAAAAGATCTGGAAACTATCGCCGCTGCCTTCTATGACCTGCACAAAGAGGATACCGACTATCTGAAGCAATTCCAAAACAAGGATGATTTTGTTTACCGCTGCGTGCGGATCGTCGATCAATATCTATGGAACGACGGCATTTTTGCTTCCCCGGACCTTTCCTGATCCTGCTGCATAAAGAGGGCAAACTATGAAAGGCCATTCTGTAAAATTACTGGTAGTCGTTTTGACAGCTCTTGCGGCCATTATCTGGACCGCTGCCTGCGTACTTGATTTTGTATATGATAGTTCTTTATTTTTGAAGATACTTCGAATTTTGTGCGCGCTTGTGTGGGTTGTCGCTTTTTTGGTAAATCTGTATCGGTACCGTAAGGATAAAAAGGAAAATTAACCCTGTCTTCCCCTCCCATTAGGCAAATTGAATGGGAGGGGATTTTTTATCAATATCCCCCGTTTCTTTTTATTGGACTTTTCTCTTTCTTTTTGGTACAATACTGGAAACCCTCAACTAAACATGGTACAATGTGGGTAATGATACCCGGCCTGCCGGGACGATTTTGAACGCTCAGAGAGGAGTGGGTACTGTGGGAGATATTTTTACTCCGGAAAGCAGATTTTTAACCATTGACAAATTTGACCGCCGTATGCGGGAGCTGGAAAACTACCGTTTCACTAAAATGGAGTCCCTCCTGCCTATGGCCGCCATGGAGGACACCATGCCCTCCGGTTCCGTGCATACACAGGTGCCGGAAACCATAGAAGGCAGCACCCTGAAGGAAGGGGATTTTCTCATCGGTGTGGACCGCTACTGGTGGCTGCGCACTACCGTTACCATCCCCGAGGCAAAGCCCGGCCTCATCCCTGCCGGTTATTTTGATTTCGGCCAGACTGGCGGCGGCAACAACCTGGGCTTTGAGTCCCTGCTGTATGTCAACCGCCATCCCTATCAGGGTGTGGACAGCAACCACAAAGAAGTGCTCTTTGCCGATCTGGCAGGCCAGACGGTGGAGCTCACCTTCCTGCTGTGGAGCGGCCTGCAGGGCGGCGACCCCAGCATCAACCTGATCCACCGGGCATCCGCTGCCAAGCTGGGATACCTCCACGAGGAGACCGACGACTACTATTATTCCGCCAAGGCACTGGTCAAGACCCTCAAGCTTCTGCCCGAGGACCATCCCCAGCGCGCGGGCCTGGTTTCTGCCATGGACCGCTCCCTGCGCCTGCTCAACTGGGACAGCGACAAGTTCTATGGAACTTTGGGAGATGCTGCCCGTTCTCTGGAAAACGACCTTGCCGCCATGGGAAAACACAGCGACGTGACCATCCGCTGCGTGGGCCACACCCACATCGACGTGGCCTGGCTGTGGCGACTGAACCACACCCGCGAAAAGGCCATGCGTTCCTTCTCCACGGTGCTGCACCTGATGGAGGAATTCGGCGAGTATGAGTTCTTACAGTCCCAGCCGCAGCTGTACCGCTATATCAAAAAAGACTGCCCCGAGCTGTTTGAGAAGATCAAGGCCAAGGTGGCCGACGGCCAGTGGGAGACCGACGGCGGTATGTGGCTGGAAGCCGACTGCAACATCGTTTCTGGCGAATCCCTCACCCGCCAGTTCCTCTACGGCATCCGCTTCTTCCAGAAGGAATTCGGAAAGACCTGCTCTTTCCTGTGGCTGCCCGATGTGTTCGGCTACAGCTGGGCACTCCCCCAGATCTTGAAGCAGTGCAACATTGATACCTTTATGACCACCAAGATCAGCTGGAACCAGTTCAACACCATGCCAGACGACCTGTTCCGCTGGAAGGGCATGGACGGCACCGAGGTGCTGACCTATTTCATCACCACTCCTGAAGTAGGAATGTCTCTGGATAACCGTTATTCTACCTATAACGGAATGCTCAGCCCCCGCTCTGTGCTGGGCTCCTGGAAAAAGTTCCGCAATAAAGATCTGTCCAATGAGACGCTCATCTCCTACGGCTTTGGCGATGGCGGCGGCGGCGTCAACCGCAATATGCTGAAAATGCGCCGTGCCATGGATAAAATGCCCGGTCTGCCCAATGTGAAGACCACCCGCGCTGGAGACTTCTTCCGTGATATCCATAAAAAGGTGGAGGAGACTGACCGCTATGTCCACACCTGGGACGGCGAGCTGTATCTGGAATACCACCGCGGCACCTACACCAACCAGGCCCGCAACAAGCGCTGGAACCGTAAGACCGAAAACCATCTGTCCCGCACCGAGTGGCTCTCTGCCATGAGCTGGCTGCTGGGCGGCGAATACGGCGAGGAACCCATTCATGAGGCATGGGAGACCCTGCTGCGCAACCAGTTCCACGACATCATCCCCGGTTCCTCCATCCATGAAGTATACAGCGACTCCTGGAAGGAGTACCAGGAGGCTAACGACGCACTGGATCAGGTAGAAACTGCGGCGAAAAATACCCTGGTAAAACAGGAAGAAAACAACTGGACCCTGTACCACATGGGCAGCTTTGTCCGTAAAGAAGCGGTGTTCATCCCCGAGACCCGTGACGGCTTCTTCCGCACCCAGGAGGGTCCTCTCACCGCCCAGAAGGCCGAAAACGGTTACTGGGTAGAAGTGGTCTTGGAACCTGTGGCTCCCTATGTCATCACCTTTGTGCCGGAAATGGCGCAGAAAACCCCCGCTGCTTTTGATGCCAACACCGAAACCCGCTGCCTGGAGACCCCCTTCTACACCATCTGCTGGAACGAAAACGGTGTTCTCACCCGCATCTGGGATAAGGAAAACAGCCGCGAAGTGCTTTCCGGCGAAGGCAACCGTCTGGAAGTATTCGAGGACAAGCCCATCAATTTCGATGCTTGGGATATCGATGTGTTCTATACCCAGAAGCACGAAACACCCGAGCTGGTACAGCCCGTGGAAGTAACCGCGTGCGGCGCTCTGAAAGCCACCCTGCACTTTGTATACCGCTACAATGCTTCTGTAATCTCGCAGGATATGACGGTGTATGCCAACAGCCGCCGCATCGACTTTGCCACCCATGTGGACTGGCACGAGAAACAGCGCCTGCTCAAGACCGCATTTGAAGTGGATATCCGCAGCACTCGCGCCACCTATGATATCCAGTACGGCCATGTAGAACGCCCCACCCACATGAACAATAGCTGGGATTGGGCCAAGTTTGAGGTAGTAGGCCACAAGTGGGCCGACCTTTCTGAAAATGGCTATGGTGTCAGCCTGTTGAACGACTGCAAGTACGGCTATAACATCCGCGAGAACGTGATGAAGCTGTCTCTGCTCAAGAGCAGCAAGTATCCGGACCAGGAATCCGATATGGGCGAGCACATCTTCACCTATGCCATCCTGCCCCATGCTGGTTCTGTCACAGAGAGTGATACCATCGAGGAATCCATAGTGCTGAACCTGCCGGCAGAAGCAGTGCCCGGCGCCGCTCAGAACTGGCAGCGCCCGGTCATCCTCACTGACAACCGCTTGGTGCTGGATGCTGTGAAGAAGTCTGAGGACGGCGACGACCTCATTGTCCGTCTGCACGAGTGCCGCGGTGGCCGCATGACAGTAAAGCTCTCCAGCGACTTGAAGTTGGAATCCATCAAAGCTTGCAACCTGTTGGAAGAGGAAACCGGCGAGTGCTGGGCTCCCGACAACTGGGAAGTCAGCTGGAAACCCTTTGAGATCAAGAGCTTCCGCTTAAAGCTGCAAAAATAAAATAGAATCATATAAGCAGCCCCGCCCCTTCTGGCGTATACCGGAAGAGGCGGGGCTTTATTCTTTTCATTTACCTGCCGTCGGTGACAATGGCCTTGGCAGTACCGTCGGGCAGGCGGGAGACCTCGATACGGGCAGGAATGCGGTTTCGCAGCTCGCTGACATGGGAAATGATACCGATATTCCGCCCTCCTTGATGAAGCAGAGAAAGGGCCTTCATGGCAGTATCCAGGGTTTCTTGGTCCAGAGAGCCAAACCCCTCGTCGATAAACAGGGATTCCAGCCGCACACAGCCGGACTGGCTCTGCACCACCTCGGAAAGCCCCAGCGCCAAGGAAAGGGAAGCTAAAAACTGCTCCCCGCCGGAAAGGGTGTCCACAGAGCGCTGGTGGCCGGTCATGCCGTCCATCACCTCCAAATCCAGTCCACCATAGGCATTGTTGGAGGCCCGCTCGCGGCTGCGCTGCAAGGCATAGCGCTCCCGGCTGAACCTGGCGAAATACCGGTTGGCGCAGGCAAGGATCTCCTCCAGCATGATACTGAGCACATATTTATCCAGCGGGATGCGCATGGGGTTGCTGCCGGAAAGGAGGCGGTACAGCCGCGCCGTCTGCTGATAGGCGGTTTGGAGCTGGCCAAATTCTTTTTCCAGCTCCTCTAACTGGCGCAAGGAGGATTTCCCGGCGGTAAGCTGCTGGGAAATCTGCCCCAGTGATCGGTTCATCTCATCCAGTTTTTCTTTTTCCTGCTGGTATTGCAGCGAAAGCACTTCTTCTCCGGGGATGTCCCCCTGCCAGCCCGCCTCTCGGCGGCTGCACTCGGTTTGGGCTTCCTCCGCCCTCCTTTGTGCCTCCTGCAAAGCGGCGGCAGCGGCTCCCGCCTGATTTTGCAGCAAGGACCATTCCTTTTCCATCTGGCTGGCTTTCTGATTCAAAGAGAGCGCCTGTTCCTCCGCCTGTTTCTTTTCTTTCAAAATCTGCTCCGGCTGGGGAGGGTTCCCCTGCCACTGGGATAGCAATTCTTCCTGCCGGGTGCGCTGTTCGGTTTCCCGTGCTAAAAGGGCTTCCCGTTCCCGCAGGGCGGCTTCGCCGCTGGTTCGGGCAGTTTCTAGTTCTCGATTTAAGTCGTCAATACGTTTTTGAGCAGCCACGCGCTTTTGGGCGGCAGCTCGGGCCGTTTGCAGCTTTTGCGCCAGTTCTTTTTGGGATTGCACCAAGGATTCTCGACTGCCAAAGGCCCATGCCTGTTCTCGGCGGGAGGAAAGTTCCTTTTCCCACTGGGCCACTTCCTCCTCCAATGCCCGGAGTCGCCCTTCACCGGCGCTGACCGTATTCCGAGCCTTTTCCTCCTGCGCACGGAGAAGTTCCAGTTCCTCTTTTGTCATAGCCGCTTCCTGCCGTTGAGCTGGGGCAGGGTGATGGACAGAGCCACACACCGGGCAGGGCTCCCCTTCCCGCAGACCCTCTGCCAGCCACGATGCCTGATCTGCCCGGAGAAGGGCTTCCTGCCGGGCAAGGCTGGCGGAAAGCTCTCGGGCGGTAACAACCTCCCCAGATAAACGGGCTTTTTGTTCCTCCACTGTCTTTTTTCGGCTCTGTACCTGTTCCTGTGCCTTTTCTGCTTCGCCATAGGCTTCCATCCCTCTTTGCAGGCGGCTTTCCTCCTCCTGTAAGGCGGGTAGGGCTTCGGCAGCAGCTTGAATCTGCTGCATAAACGCCTGCCCTTTGGCAAGGCGCTCCCGGCACTCCCTTTCCGCGGCGGCGGCTTGTTCGGCTTTGGCTCCAATGGTCTGTATCTCCTTTTGGGTCTGCGTCAGCTTTTCCCCCGCTTCTTTTAGCTGCTGGGCTTCCCGCAGTTCCCCTTCCAACCGGGTGGCCTGTTGTGCCGCTTGTTCTGCCTGCTCCCGCAAACCGGGCAATTCCTTCATGGCTTCCCGCTGCTGTACGGTACGGCGTTCCACCTCCTGCTGGCGGGCGGTTTGCTGCTTTACATTCTCCTGTTCCTTTTGCAGCCGGGTGCGGGCCAACGTCAGTTCCCGGCGTCGGTTTAACAGTTCCCCGGCCTTAGCCTCCTGCTCCTGCTGCGCCTTGGCCTGCTGCCCCAATGTTTTTTTCTCGGTTTCTAATGCTTCCACCTTTTGGGCAAGGGCTTCCGGGGTCTCCACCTGCTCCTGCCGGAGCAGCGTATCCCGGCGTGCATCGGCGCTGCCTACCTGCTGTTCCAGCTTTTTGGTGCGCTCCCGCAAAGCATCCTGAATTTTCACCCATTCCGTCATGGCGAACAGTGTACGGAGCATCTCCCCTTTTTCCCGGGAATTTGCCCGGAGCAGACGCAGAAAATCCCCCTGCGGCAGCACGATGACCTGAGAAAACTGCTCTGCCGTCAGACCCAAAAGCCGTTCTGCACAGCGTCGAATCTGGCTCTCACTGCCGCTCTCCAACAGCTCCCACTGGTTGTCTTTTTTCTTCCAGCAGGTGTGCTCCTCCCGCAATTCCCTTCGGCCGCTGCCCCGGACATAATGCACCTTCTGGCTTCGCTGGAACCGGTATTTCTCTTTTCCCAAAGAAAACACCAGCTCTACCGCGGTAGGCGTTTCGTCGGGAGCGCTGTCACAGCGCATTTCTGCCCAGCCCCGGCGCCCTCCGGTGGCGCGACAGTACAGAGCAAAACACATCCCATCTAAAATAGAGGTTTTTCCTCCGCCGGTGGAACCGGTGATGAGGAACAGGGACTCCTCCCCCAGTTTGGTAAAATCAATGGTGGTTTTCTGCAAATACGGGCCAAAGGCCTCCATAGTCAGCAAAATTGGCGTCATCCCTCTGCCCCTCCTTCCGTAAGATGCAACTCCCGGAGCACTTCTTCCAGCAGCGCCAAATCCTCCGCGCCCGTTTCTTCCCCACAAACATCCTTCATAAAGCGGGAGAACACCTCCTGCCGGGAAGCACTGCGGGCATCAATAGCCTGCACCCCTGCATCCTCCTGCTGGCGCAGCAGCCACTGGCTGTGAATGGAAAGCAGATTGGGGTAATAGGGCTGCAGCTGCTTGGCGGGCAGATACACCGGGTGCTCGTCGGTGAGAGTGATGTCCAGTAAATCCTCACTGGGGCTACTTTTACCCGCCTGCAAAATTTCGTCAAAGGAGCCTTTGATACGGCGTACCCAGCGCAAGGGAACCACCCGTTCCTCCTGCACCGTAAAGCTGCCCGGGTGTATCTCCACAATAGAGACGCTCTTTTTCTGGTACTCCTCGTCTACCGAATACCACAAAGGCGAGCCGGAATACCGCCCGGTTTCCCCGGCGCGCTGGGGGCCGTGGAGATGTCCCAGTGCCACATAGTCAAAGAGCTGGAACGTCTCTACATACACCTGGTCACTCCCCCCCACAAAAATAGGGCTTTCAGAATCGGAAAGGGCGCTGCCCGCCACAAAACAGTGGCTCACCAGCACATGAGCCGCCTGCGGCAAAAACTGCTCCTCCATTCGGCGGACAATGGCTTCGGTACACTCCTGCGTAGTGCGTAAACCTTGCCCCCGCTCCCCCAAAAGCTGTCGGGCAGTGGGCACATCCAGCCAAGGCATAGTGAAGATCTGCACTGTTTCCCCATCCTGCTCCAGCACCCAAGGGGAAAAACAATCCTGGGGCTGTGCGGCAATAATCACCCCTTGCCTACGAAGTACCGAAGCGCCGATGGCCATGCGGTCTGCGCCGTCGTGGTTGCCGGAAATGACAATCAAAGGGATTTCCCACTCTGCCAGTTGGGAAACCACTTCGTCAAACAGCTTAATGGCGGCGGCAGGCGCCACCGAGCGGTCATACACATCCCCTGCCAGCAGTACAGCGGCAGGGCGCTCCCGCTCCACAAGAGGCAGGAAGAACGTCCGAACAAAATGCTCCTGATCCGGCAAAAGGGAACGGCCATAGAGCATCCGCCCCAGGTGCCAGTCGGAGGTATGGATGAATTTCATGGATATTGCCTCCTTGTTACTCTGCTTTTTCCCGGTTCTGCCGCAGGTACTCCCGCGGGGAGACCCCAAACTTCCGCTTGAACATCCGGGAAAAACTGAAAATATCGGGGTATCCGGTGGAGAGCGCCGCCTCCCCAGGGGCGCAGCCGTGTTCCACCATCAGCTCACAGGCCTTTTCCATGCGGTAGTCAGTGAGGTACTGCTGAGGGGAACGCCCTGTCTTGCGCCGGAATAGGGTGCTGAAATAGGAGCGGTTCAGGTTCATCTGCTCCGCCAGCTCCACAATGGAGATTTCCCGCATATAGTTGCTTTCCAGATACGTTTTGGCTCGCTCCACGTAGTCCTCCTCCCCCTGCTGCTTTTCGGTAAGCCGCGCCAAAAGCTGGTAAATCTTCCCGCATAGGTACAGCTCCCGCCCGTCCTCCATCTCCCCGGCTTCCAGCATGGAACTGAAAATACTGCCGCAGCGGGAAGCGTTCACCACGTATTCCCGGTTCAGGCAGTCCGGCAAGTCGATGCCTGCGGTAAAGCCAATCCAAATGTATTCCCAGGGGGTCTGGCTGTCGGCCTCATAAAAGGTGACTTCAAAGGGACGGATCACGAAAATCTGCCCCGGACGCACCGGATATTTCTTCCCACCAGCGGTAAAAACTCCATTTCCCTGCACTACATAATGCAAAAGCCAGTAAAATCGGGCCGCTGGGCCAAAGGCATGACTGGGGTCGCATTTTTCCCGTCCGCAGTCCACAGGATTGATGTCATTCCAGTGATGGTTCACTAAAAAAATGGGTTCCAGCAAGAAAAATCCCTCCTGATTGCCATTGATGATGTAAGGATGTTCCCATTCTTAAGTTTTTATGGATTACCAACATTTTACCAAATACTCCCCACACTATGCAATACCCCTTTGGAAAAACCAGTGCTATGATTAGGGCAGGAAGGCCGCGCAGTTCCCTGCCGGTGAAAATTGTTACGGGAGGCAATAAGCTATGAACAAAATTACCTTTATGGGCGCAGGCAGCACTGTGTTCGTCCGCAACGTATTGGGCGACTGTATGTGCAGCGATGCGCTGAAAGACTGGGAATTCGCCCTGTATGACATCGATCCCGTCCGTCTGGAAGAAAGCCGCGAAATTATTTCTGCCATGAACGAGACCAAGGGCGGCCACGGCAAAGTAACCGCCTATCTGGGTGTGGAAAACCGCAAAGAAGCGCTGCGGGGTGCCCGGTTTGTGGTCAACGCCATTCAGGTTGGCCTGTATGACCCCTGCACCATCATCGATTTTGAAGTGCCAAAAAAGTATGGCCTGCGCCAGACCATCGGCGACACGCTGGGAATCGGCGGTATCATGCGCGCCCTGCGCACCATCCCGGTGATGGATGATTTTGCCCGTGATATGCAGGAGGTTTGCCCCGACGCTCTGTTCCTCAACTACACCAACCCCATGGCCATGCTCAGCGGCTATATGCAGCGGTATACCGGCATCCAGACCGTGGGCCTGTGCCACAGCGTGCAGGTGTGCTCCGAGGGTCTTTTGAAGGAGCTGGGCATGGAAGACCAGCTGGAAGGCCGCCGCGAGCTTATTGCCGGCATCAACCACATGGGCTGGCTGCTGGAACTGAAAAATAAAGACGGCGTAGACCTGTATCCCGAGATCCGCCGTCGCGCTCGGGAAAAGAATCTGGCTGCCATGGCAGAGGGCGCCGAAAAGCACAACGACATGGTGCGTCTGGACTATATCCACCGCTTCGGCTACTACTGCACCGAATCCAGCGAGCATAACTCCGAATACAATATGTTCTATATCAAGTCCAAATATCCGGAGCTCATTGAGCGCTACAATATCCCGCTGGATGAATATCCCCGCCGCTGCGTGAACCAGATCGAAGGCTGGGCCAAGGAGCGGGACGAGCTGCGCTCCTCCAAAAAGCTGGATCACGAGCGCTCCCGCGAGTATGCTTCTTACATCATGGAATCCATTGTCACCAACACCCCCTACAAGATCGGCGGCAATGTACTCAATACCGGCAACCTCATCGAAAACCTGCCCGCCGACGCCTGCGTAGAGGTTCCCTGCCTCATTGACGGCATGGGGGTACATCCCTGCCGAGTAGGCCGCCTGCCGGTACAGTGCGCCGCCATGAACATGACCAATATCAACGTGCAGCTTTTGACCATTGAAGCCGCCGTGACCCGGAAGAAAGAACACATCTATCAGGCCGCTATGCTGGACCCCCACACCGGCAGCGAGCTGGACCCGGATACCATCGTCAAGATGGTGGACGATCTCATCGAGACCCACGGAGACTGGCTGCCCAAATACAACTGATTTCCCAAATAAAAAATCCCACAGGCTGGCATTCCACCGGCCTGTGGGATTTCTATTATCTTTTGTCATCAAAAGCGTCTTTCAGCTTCTCAAAAAAATTCTTGCGCTTTTGGTAGCTTTTTTCTTCCACGCCTTTGTCAAACTCCCGAAGGATATCCTTTTGCTTCTGGCTCAGATTACGGGGCACCTCCACCGTCACGCGGACATACTGGTCGCCGCGGCCTCTGCCGCCCAGTACCGGGATACCCTTGCCCTTGAGCTTGAACACATCGCCGGGCTGGGTGCCCTCATGCACCTGATAGCTGACTTTGCCGTCCAGCGTAGGCACGGTGACCTCTGCACCCAAAGCAGCCTGGGAGAAGGTGATGGGCATTTCACACCACACATCATTGCCCCGGCGCTCAAACAGGGCATGGGGCCGCACGGTAACATATACGTGCAAATCGCCATTGGGGCCGCCGTTGCGGCCTGCATCGCCGTGGCCCGGGATATTCAACACCTGCTCGTCGTCAATACCGGCGGGGATGGTGATCTCCACCGTCTTTTGGCGGCGGATACGCCCAGTGCCGTTACAATCCTTACAGGGGGTCTCGATAATCTTACCGGTGCCATGGCAGCGGTCACACCCACGGGAAGTCTGCACCACACCGAAGGGAGTGCGCTGGCTGATGCGCACCTGGCCGGTACCGCCGCACTGGGGGCAGGTCTGGGGCTGGGTGCCTGCCGCAGCACCACTGCCGTTACAGCTCTTGCAGGTCTCGATCTGCCGGTACGTGACTTCCTTTTTGCAGCCCTTGGCGGTTTCCTCAAGGGAAATGGTCACCACGGCCTCGGTATCGCCGCCGCGACGGGGGGCATTGGGGTTGGCACGGCGCCCACCGCCGCCAAACCCGCCGCCGAAGAAGCTGTCAAAAATATCGCCGAAGTCCACGCCCATGCCGCCGGTAAAGGGGCTTCCGCCGCCTGCACCACCGCCAAAGTTGGGGTCGACACCTGCATGGCCAAACTGGTCATAGCGGGCTTTTTTATCCTTATCCGACAGTACTTCGTAGGCTTCGTTGACCTCCTTGAACTTTGCCTCGGCCTCTTTATCGCCGGGGTTCAGGTCGGGATGGTATTTTTTGGCCAGCTTACGGTAGGCCTTTTTGATCTCATCATCAGAGGCATTCTTGGGAACTCCCATAACCTCATAATAATCTCGTTTTTCAGCCATTTCTACCCATTCCTTTCTCACAAACAGCGGGGCTTTCCCCGCCGAACCTCCGGCTATACCGGCTTTTCAGGGGAACTCCTTACACAAAGCATGGGGCAGCTGATGCCGCCCCGTGCCCAAAGAAACCCTGCTACAGGATCTCTATATCTCTTACTTGTTGTCGTCCACGTCCTTGAAGTCCGCGTCGTACACATTGCCGTCATTACCGGGGGCTGCGCCGGGAGCCTGCTGGGTGGGATCAACGGGCTGGCCCTGCGGGGCTGCTGCCTTATACAGCTTCTCACTGACGGCATACATAGCCTTCTGCAGGTCGTCGCTGGCGCTCTTGATGGTGTCCATGTTGTTGGCAGCCACAGCGTCCTTCAGCACCTTGACCTTGGCTTCCAGATCGCTCTTGTCGGCAGCGTCCATCTTGTCGCCGCTGTCGGTAATCAGCTTCTCAACGGTGTAGCACAGGTTCTCGGCTGCGTTCTTGGTGTCCACTTCTTCGCGGCGCTTCTTATCCTCGGCAGCAAACTGCTCGGCCTCGCGCACAGCTTTGTCGATGTCTTCCTTGCTCATGTTGGAGCTGGAAGAAATGGTGATGTGCTGCTCCTTGCCGGTGCCCAGATCCTTAGCGGAAACATTTACGATGCCGTTGGCGTCGATATCGAAGGAAACCTCGATCTGAGGGATTCCGCGGGGAGCGGGAGCGATGCCGTCCAGCTTGAAGATGCCCAGCTGCTTGTTATCGCGGGCGAATTCACGCTCGCCCTGCAGCACGTTGACCTCAACCTGAGTCTGGCCGTCAGCGGCAGTGGAGAAGATCTGGCTCTTCTTGGTGGGGATGGTAGTGTTGCGCTCGATGACCTTGGTCATCACGCCGCCCATGGTCTCAACACCCAAGGACAGGGGAGTAACGTCCAGCAGCAGCAGGCCTTCGACCTCGCCGCCCAGAACGCCGGCCTGCAGAGCAGCGCCGATGGCAACACACTCGTCGGGGTTGATGCCCTTGAAGGGATCTTTGCCGATAAAGTTCTTAACAGCATCCTGCACAGCGGGAATACGGGAAGAACCGCCCACCATGAGGACCTTGTTGATATCATTGATAGACAGGCCGGAGTCGGACAGAGCCTGACGAACGGGGCCCATGGTCTTTTCTACCAGATCGCTGGTCAGCTCGTTGAACTTTGCACGGCTCAGGGTCATATCCAGATGCTTGGGGCCGGTAGCGTCGGCGGTGATGAAGGGCAGGTTGATGTTAGCGGTAGTCATACCGGACAGCTCAATCTTTGCCTTCTCAGCAGCTTCCTTCAAACGCTGCATGGCCATCTTATCGCCGGACAGATCCACGCCAGTCTCCATCTTGAAGGAGCTTACCAGCCAATCCATAATGCGCTTATCGAAGTCATCGCCGCCCAGGCGGTTGTTACCGGCAGTTGCCAGAACCTCCTGCACGCCGTCGCCCATTTCGATGATGGATACATCGAAGGTGCCGCCGCCCAAGTCATACACCATGACCTTCTGCTCTTCGCCCTTGTCAATGCCATAAGACAGTGCAGCAGCGGTAGGCTCGTTGATGATACGCTTTACATCCAGGCCGGCGATCTTACCGGCATCCTTAGTTGCCTGACGCTGTGCGTCGGTGAAGTATGCGGGAACGGTGATAACAGCGGAAGTAACCGGCTCGCCCAGATAAGCCTCTGCGTCGGTCTTCAGCTTTTGCAGGATCATAGCGGAGATCTCTTGGGGGGTGTACTGCTTGCCGTCGATGCTCACCTTATAATCGGAGCCCATCTCTCTCTTAATGGAAGAAACGGTGCGGTCCGGGTTGGTGATAGCCTGACGCTTTGCCACCTGGCCCACCATACGTTCGCCGTTCTTGGCGAATGCCACAACGGAAGGGGTGGTGCGGGCGCCTTCGGCGTTTGCGATTACAACGGGCTCGCCGCCTTCGATAACAGCGACGCAGGAGTTTGTAGTACCAAGGTCAATACCGATAGTCTTAGACATAATTCATTACCTCCATGTAATGCGCATTTGTATGCGTGTTTACTCTATCTCAATCAATTATAAATTGGAATGGTTCTGACTAGTTCGCCACCTGCACCATTGCGTGGCGGACAACTTTGTCCCCCAGCATGTATCCCTTCTGGAATACGGCGCTGATGACGTTGATTTCGAGGTTTTCATCCTCGATGTGGGAAACCGCATTGTGAATCTCGGGGTTAAATTCGTCGCCCACATTACCCATGGGGGTGACGCCCAGTTTTTTCAGGGAATCGAGGAACTGGGTCTGTACCATTTCCACGCCCTTCATCAGGTCTTCCACGGAACAATCCTTCTGAGCCAGTGCCCGCTCCAGATTATCCGCTACCGGAAGCATTCCCTTGCTGCCTGCGGAAGTGCCGCCTCC
>CALWIS010000179.1 GCA_944380795.1 uncultured Clostridia bacterium
AATCCTGCACCGGCGGACTGCTCTCCAAGCGCATCACCGATGTTTCCGGCGCTTCTCAGGTGTTTGAAATGGGTGCTGTGACTTATGCTAACCGCATTAAAGAGCAGGTGCTGGGCGTCTCCCACGAAACGCTGGAAACCCACGGCGCTGTCAGCCCAGAAACTGCCCGGGAAATGGCCCAGGGCATCCGCCGCGCAGCCGGCAGCGATTTAGGAGTGGGCATTACCGGCATTGCAGGTCCCGGCGGCGGAACCCCCGAAAAACCGGTGGGGCTGGTATACATTGCCCTGAGCGATGGGGAACACACCTGGGTACGAAAAATGATGCCCGGCAGTGCTGGGAGACCCCGCTCCCGCAGCTGGCAGCGCAATGCTGCTGCATCCCACGCGCTGGACATGGTGCGCCGGTACTTACAAGGCATTGGCGGGCTGGAAGATGCTGGACTGAAACGATAATTTTGTTTTGCCACTGGTTTATATAAGGAGGCCCCTTATGGGAAAACGTCATAACGCCAAGCACAATAAACCCAAAAAGCCCTTTCTCCAGCGCTGGCTCCCCTGGAAGGGAGACAGCAAAGGACAGGTGATTCTAAAAATTGCCACCTTACTTATGCTGGTGGTCTTTCTGGGTTCCGCTGGGTATCTGGTAAACGAACTGGTGATCCTTCCTGCCCAGACCGATATGGTTATGGACGAAATTCAGGAAATTTACTATGATCTTTCTTCCTCTGAGGAGTCTTCAAAGGAAGAAGGCACCCAGTCCGAAACAGAATCCACACAATCAAAAGAGGAAGAACCTGAGCTTACCGACGAGCAGGTGCGGGCACAGATTAAAAAATTACAGGAAATCAACCCCGATATCATCGGCTGGATTCGTATCCCCAACACAGTCATTGATTATCCGGTGCTTCAATCCTCCGAAAACGACCCGGAGTATTATCTGTATCGCAACTACAAAAAAGGGTCCACCCAATATGGCAGCATCTTCCTGCAATCCGGCACTGCCATTGATGGCAGCGACCAGGACCTAGTATTATATGGCCACAGCATGAATGACGGCCGGATGTTCGCCAGCCTTTTGCGCTTTGGGGAGCTGGATGTGTATAAGCAATCCCCGGTAATTACCTTTAATACCGCTGAAGGCGGTGGAAAATGGAAGATCATCTCTGTATTTAAAACCAACACCGACGAGAGTCAGGGGAAGCCTTTCCCTTATACCTACAGCCATTTCAACTCCGATTCCTCTTACCTCAATTTTATTTATCAGGCGCGCCAGCGTTCCATTATCAACACTGGGGTGGACTTTAACGAAAACGACACCGTGATTACCTTGTCCACCTGTTCCTATGAATTTGACGGATTCCGTACTGTAGTGGTAGCTCGTAAGGTGCGGGAAGGGGAAGACCCCTCTGTAGACACCTCCAAAGCCGTTTACAACCCGGATGTGGTGTATCCCCAATGCTGGTACGACCGGTATGGCGGAAGTATGCCCCAATGGCCGGAAACCTTCGAGGAGGCTCTGGAACAGGGCAAAATCGACTGGTATACGCCTGTGGATGAATAAAGCCTTTGACTTGGACCAATACTCAACCAGACACCCTATGCCGGGAAAGGAGCTTGCAGTATGGATCTTTTTGGGCAATTCCGGGCCGCAGATTCCCTGTTTCGCCTTTTGGCAGGAGATATGGATCGGGTGACCTCTTACCCCTTCCAGCCTACCGGGCGCACTAAAATTAAGAGTTCGCTCCCTCTTCCAGCCAGCCTGCCGGAATCTCAGGGGGTTCCCAGCCGCTGCCTGTATGATTTTTTCCACCGGTTGGAGGAAGACCCCACCCTGTGCACCCACGGCGTGTGTATTTTGCGCCATGGCAAGCGCATTGCGGAGGCCGCATGGCAGCCCTATTCCAAGCGGCTGCCCCAGATGCAATTCTCCCTTTCTAAAAGCGTGGTGGGTATGGCGGTGGGCATTGCCCAAGCAGAGGGAATTCTCTCGCTGGATGAAAAAGTAAAGGATATTTTTTCCGACCGTCTCCCCCCTTTCTATTTGGGGAAGCCCGGGGAAGTCACCGTTCGGCAGCTTCTCATCATGAGTTCCGGCGTTCGGTTTAACGAGTTGGGCTCTGCTTCCGAAAAAGATTGGGTGCGGGCTTGGCTCCTTTCTGACTGTGAATTTGCCCCCGGCTCTCGCTTCTCCTACAATAGCATGAACACTTACATTCTCAGCGCCATACTATGCCGCAAAACAGGCCAGAGCCTTACCAACTACCTAACCCCACGGTTATGGGAGCCCCTGGGAATTGGTGTCCCCTTTTGGGAAACCTGTCCCCTGGGGGTGGAAAAAGGCGGCTGGGGACTGTACCTGACCCCTGGAGATATGGCAAAGCTGGGCCAGCTTTACCTGCAAAAGGGGCAATGGCGCACTTCCTCCGGGTGGCGCAGCATTCTTCCAGAACAATGGGTACAGCAGGCCATGTCTCCCCAGATTTCTTGCCGTATGGGGGAACGGGATGCTTGGTATGGATATCAGCTTTGGGGGCTGGCCTGGGGAGAGGGCTGTCAATTTAACGGGGTATTTGGCCAATACGTGGTGATCCTTCCCAAAGAAGATATGGTGATTGCCGTTACCAGCGGCAACGGCCAGTTATTTGAGGACCGCACTCTCGTGCATATCCAAGAATGCTTTTGCACGGGCGCTCTTTCCCCTTCTTCCCTGCCACCAAACCCGGAAGAAATCCACGCTCTTTCCGGCCTGCTCTCCTCCCTCCATGTGATCTCTGAGTTAAAGCCTCCGGTTTTACCCAAAGCACGCCCCACCCTGTTGCAGCGTTTGCGGCGCCCTAAACCTGCCCCTTCTCCATCTTTGCCCCAGGCGGCCCAGTACAATGGACGAACCTATTCTTTCCCCGAAAATCACAGCCTCTTGCTGCCTTTGGTCATAGGAGTAGTCCACGGGAATTTCCCCAAGGGAATCCGCCGGATGCGCTTTCGGTTAGGCATGGACCGGGCCCGGTTCTGGTTTTACACCGGGGACATTTGCCACACCATTGAGGCGGGATATAGTGGGAATGTGCTTCCTTGTGTGCTGAAATTTAACGAAGAGCCCTACCCATGCTGGGCAGGTGTGCGGTTCGTTCTGGATGAGGATGACCGCATGGTAATCAAACTGTTTTTAGTATTTCCCGAGACTCCCTGTATCCGCACCATGAAACTGGTATTTTATGGCGAGGACGGCGATCATGTATTGCTACGTATGGATGAACGCCCCTCTGCGGCACGGGCCGCGGAAATGTTTTTGGGCCTGATTACCGGGGGAAAAAAAGCGGACGAATGGTTGCCGGCAGGAGCTCAAAAGCTCCCTGTATTTTCCAGAATAAAAGAACTGCTTTGCCCCAAATTAAATGGTGTTTGGGAAAAAGAATAAATTCCTTATATGCTACAACAACCAAAGCGGGACTCTTTCGGGTCCCGCTTTGGTTGTTGAAAAAGGAGATTTATGAAAAAGTTCTTGTACTCGATTTAATTTCCCCTTTTGGGGGAGACAGGCCGTGAAGAAAGCGGCCTGTCAAAATGGAAAAGAAAGGTCTGTATTGAATCTATATAAACACCAGTCTTACTGGCCGGTGGATTCGGTAAGGGTTACTTCGCAGGTAAAGGTCTCGCCGGTAAGTCCGCGGGTTACAGACAGGGTCACGGTATCACCGGGCTTCTTCTTGGCAATATAACCGGAGATGGTATTGGCAGAAGTCACATCGGTATCGTCGATCTTGGTGATGACATCGCCCTTTTGGACTCCTGCATCACTTACGGATTCATTCGTAATGGAAGCTACATACATACCAGAAGGCAGTCCATAGAAGTTAGCCGTCCAAGAATCCAGATACTGACCGCTGATGCCCAGCATCGCACGATCCTTTACATAACCGTATTCCTTCAGGTCGCTGATAATGGGCAGTGCATCGTCAATGGGGATAGCAAAACCCAGACCTTCATAACCAGTAGCCACAATTTTACTAGAGTTGATGCCAATCACCTGGCCGTACATATTCACCAAAGCACCGCCGGAGTTACCGGGGTTGATAGCAGCATCCGTTTGGATGCATTCCATGGTATAACCGGTTTCACTATTGGTTACCGAACGGTTCAAAGCAGATACATAGCCAATGGTTACGCTGGAATTAAACTGGAGGCCGCCAGGGTTGCCGATGGCGATCACCGGGTCAGCTACAACCAAATCTTCAGAGGAACCAAATTCCGCAGCTGTCAAGCCGGTGGCCTCTACCTTGATCACTGCCAAGTCTGTCATGCTATCGCTGCCCACTAATTTTGCTTCATAAGTGGTGCCGTCAGAGGTAATGACCTTCAGGGAATCTGCGCCATCTACCACATGGGCATTAGTGATGATATACCCATCAGAGGTAGCGATAATACCGGAACCTTCACTGGCGGGAGAAACGGCGCTGTCTTCTTCTGAATTTTCCTGCTCATCCTGAGCCGTGCGTCCCCATCCAGAGGCTGCCATTCCCTGCTGCATGGTGCTTTGCTGATAATTCTGAATACAAACCACAGAAGGGATCACCTTTGCAGCAACTTCCTGTTGGGTCATGCTGCCGGAAACACTGGTAGTAGGATCGCTGTCCTCGTTATTGATCAATTTCGTAATGGTAAAGGTAGAACTGCCGGTTCCGGCGTTGTTTACCTGAATCACTCCGTTATTGATAAGAGCGGCGAACCCGCCCACCGAAGCAGCGGAAACCACTGCACAACACAGGACCCCTGCCACGATCTTAGTGGCAATTTTAGCGCCGCGGCTCATGGGTTTCTTTTCTCTCTTGGGCTTCTGCGGCGGCATCGGCGCCGTGTAGTTATCTGCATTGGGCCAAGAAGATTGCGGCTGATAGGGCTGCTGGTATCCATTTCCCTGCCAGCTGTATTCCGAATACTGACTGGAGGAGTACGGATTCTGGGAACCTGCAGAAGCATTGTTCTGCGGAGGCGTGGTATTGTTGGAATGCAATCCGTTGTTATTGGCGGAATCGTTATTTATATTATTCATAGGATCATACATAAACTGCTCATCCTTTCACATCGTTTTCTTCCGAAGCTCTCATCTTAGGAGCTTCCGTTGCTGTGCTTTTATTATGATGCCCCAATGTGAAAGGTATGTGATGGTCTATTTAAAGATTTATGATTTTTTTATTTTTGATACACTGCCTGATGCAGCGCCTGTATCCCTGGTGGGATCTGCGTGAGAGGAATTCCCGAAAATCCAAGGCGAAGAAGGTCTTTTCCCACCGCTTTCATCCGCAAACCCAGTTCTTCTCCTCGGCGAACGGCCCCTTCGGCGTCCGGCACCTGCACCACCACCGCTAAGGACGTTTCCTGTAAAAACACCGGGGTTTTCTCCCCTAAGACCTTATGCAGACAGGAAAGCATCACTTCGCTCTTTCGATGATACAGTTTTCGCATTCTTCGCAAATGGCGCTCCAGCTGGCCTTCTCGGATATAATCTGCCAAAGCAAGCTGCTCGATTTTAGAAGCGGTCTGGTTATAGGCTCTGGCCCGTGGCGCATATTTTTCTGCCAGCCACATGGGCAGTACCATATAACTCACGCGCACACTGGGAAGCAGCAGTTTGGAAAAGGAGCCCAAATATGCAGTGCTCTCCACTCCCGCTCCCTGAAGGGCCGGGATGGGGCGCACCGTGTACCGCAGCTCTCCGTTATAGTCGTCTTCGATAATCAATCCTCCGGTATTTTCCGCCCAATGCAGCAGTTCAAACCGCCGAGAGGGCGGCATGACCGCAGCTTGCCCGGTGGGGGCAGACGGGCTTACCAATACCTGTGGGACCCCACTGCCGGCAAGCGCTTCTACCGAAAGCCCTTCTTCATCGGATGGAAGACGCACCACTTCCATGGAACAATCGGCAAAGGCCCGCTCTGCCTGTAAAAAACCGGCATACTCCATGGCCACCCTTTTTTGGGTAAGCAATCCGCATAATATGGTGAGAAGGGGCTGGATTCCTGCACCGATGACGATCTGCTCCGCAGATGCCCGCACGCCTCTGGCACGATAGGCATAGGATGACAACGCCTCCCTCAGAGAGAGCTCTCCCTGAGGGTCACCGTAAGAGGTGATGGAGTCCGGCCGGTTGAGAACATCTCGGATATGGCGCTTCCAGATGGTAATGTCGGCATTTCCCGCATCTACTCGATCCGTACCAAAATCATACTGTACCGGCACCCGCCGCCTAGCAGCAGGTATCGGTGAGATTTTAGCAGGATGCTCTTCCCCACGGCGCTGAGGGGCCGCCACAAAATAGCCGCGCTGGGGCCGGCTTTTTAAGTATCCCTCTGCGCAAAGCTGTTGATAGGCTGCTTCCACAGTGGTCCGGCTCACACCCAGTTCTTCCGGCAACTGCCGGATGGAGGGCATTTTGGCCCCTAATGGCAGGGTGCCCGATTCAATGGCCTCTCGGATAGCCTGATAGAGCTGCTGATATAGGGGAATTTTGGATTCTGGATGGAGGGTAACAAAGGGCATACCATATCTCCTTTGACGAATAGCAATTTCTATTTTTATTATACTACCGTCCAGACAAAAACAAAAGTGTACACATTATTTTTTTATAAACTGTGCATTTTAAAGTGAACAGATTTGCTTTATGATAATAACACGTCAAAGACAGAGACTCTGCATCCCAAACGAATTCCGGCATTTCTGCCGATTATCCAACGAAAGGGTGGATCGTGATGATTCGCAGTAAAAATAGTACCGTGGTCAATTTGGCATTGACCGGGCTCATGGGCGCACTGGTCTACGTGGCCACCATGTTCTTTAAAGTAGAGATCCCCGTGGGCGCCGACCGCACCATGATCGGGTTTGCCAATGTGTTTTGTGTTCTCTCCGGCCTGATTCTGGGTCCGGTTTATGGCGGGCTGGCAGCTGGAGTAGGCTCCTTCCTCTTCGACCTCACCGGCGGCTGGTTCTCCAGTGCAGGGGTCACCCTCATTACCAAGGGCCTGATGGCCGTCATCTGCGGCTTGATTGCCTGGAGCGGCAAGCAGGAGAAGGCCAGCATCTCCCGGCTCATTGTCGCGGCAGTGTCCGGCTCCCTGGGATATTGTGTGATGTATCTGGGATACTCCTTCTTTAAATTGATGGTAGCAGGAAGTGCACCGGAAGCAGCCGCCATTGCCATGATGACCAAGGCAGGCGCTACCCTAGTGAATGCTGTAGTGGCGGATGTTATCGCAATCCCGCTGTTCCTCACTATCCGCACAGCCTTGCAGCGGAACCATTTATGGAAAGGCGGAAAACCAGGCCGAGCAGTATAAATCCCCCTCTTCTATAAAAATACGGCATATGGCCAAAGTGTGGTGCCATATGCCGTATTTTTGTGGTATGATAGTAAGAAGAAAAGCAGTACATCACCGGACAGGCCAAACAGCAGGTATCCTCTATAAGCTTGTCCCCTTTCCGAAAGGACGGTTTCCATGAAAACACCCAGAGCAGCAGCAATCCACGATCTATCCGGTATCGGGCGGTGTTCCCTGACAGCGGCAATCCCGATCCTGTCCACTATGGGCATACAGGTATGCCCCTTTCCCACCGCTGTACTCAGCAACCAAACGGGGTATCCCAAATATGATATTGTGGATATGACGGACCGGATGGAGCGTTTTTGTGACTGCTGGGCCCCGTGGTACGGACAGTTTGACGCGATATATACTGGATTTCTCAATAGCCCTAAGCAGGCCGAGATCACGCGAAGCGTGGTGGAAAAGCTGCGCGGAGAAAACAGCTTGGTATTGGTGGACACCGTATTGGGGGATCACGGGATGCGGTATCCTATATTTGACGACGAAATGTGTGGGAAGGTGCGGGAACTGGCCATGGAAGCGGATGTGATTACCCCCAATCTTACCGAAGCCTGCCTGCTGGCAGGAGAACCTGCCGAAGCTGCTCAAGATATGCAGACTCGGGCGGAGCTGATTCAATTAGCCGCTTATTTAGCTTCTCAAGGGCCGGGAACCGTGGTGATTACTGGAATCCGTGATGGAGAAGAGGTGGCCAATCTAGCCTATATCAAAGAGGACTCCCGGTGCTTTTGGGAAACCAATCGAAAAATTGGTTTTAGTTACTCCGGCACAGGGGATGTATTGGCTTCGGTGCTGTGCGGTGGATTGGTTCAGGGCTTTCCCTTAGGAGAGGTACTGCGCAACGCCTGTAAGTTTATCGGCATGGCCTTGGAAGAAACTGCTGAAGCCGGTACCGACCCGCGGGAAGGAATTCTGTTTGAACCATTTTTGGGCGAGCTGAACGAGATGTTCTGATAGGCTTTCTGCCACCGTTTTCCCCCTATACCTCCTGCCTTTTTGGAAGTCTGACCTATTGTTTTCCTGTCTGATGTGTAGTACAATTAACGATACATTTAGCTTTTGTATGGTGATGCATCAAATAGCAAAACGGCTGTGTGGAACAGCTTCACAAAATGACAAGGGAGTCGTGAAAACATGGAAAAGAAAGCCCGGGGGAATTTTTCCGGAAAACTGGGGTATGTGCTGGCGGTTTCCGGTTCGGCAGTAGGGTTGGGAAACATCTGGAGATTTCCCTATCTCGCAGCAAAATATGGCGGCGGGATCTTTTTATTGGTGTATATTTTACTGGCGGTCACTTTTGGCTTTACGCTGATCCTTTCGGAAACCGCTTTAGGCCGCATGACCGGAAAGGGCCCAATCGGTGCTTTTAAAACCTTTGCCAAAAACAAGCTATCTGTCGGCGGATGGATCTGCGCTATCATCCCCATGCTCATTGTGCCCTACTATTGTGTGATCGGCGGATGGGTCATTAAATACCTAGTCGGCTTTGCGGCGGGAAATGTAAAAGAAATGGCTACGGATACCTTTTTTGCCAATTTTTCTGCTCAACCGGCAGAACCTGTAATTTGGCTGGTGTTGTTTGTCCTTCTTACTTTTATGGTAGTAATTTTTGGTGTGGAAAAAGGGATTGAGCGTATCAGCAAGATCTTAATGCCGGTACTCATTGGGTTGGCTGTGATTATCTGTATCTATTCCGTCACCCGCCCCGGCGCTTTGGAAGGCGTGTATTACTATCTGGTTCCGGATTTTTCTAAATTTTCCATTATGACGGTGGTAGCCGCCGTGGGGCAGATGTTCTATTCCCTTTCGATTGCTATGGGCATTCTCATCACCTATGGTTCTTATATGAAAAAAGAGATCGATATGGAGTCCTCCGTAAAACAAGTCGAGATCGTGGATACCATTGTGGCAATTCTGGCAGGCCTTATGATTATTCCTGCTGTGTTCGCTTTTTCGGGCGGTGACCAAGATGCGCTAAATGCCGGACCTTCCCTGATGTTCATCACCATTCCCAAGGTGTTTGAGAGTATGGGAATGGGACAGGTTATTGGAGCCGTATTTTTCCTTTTGGTACTGGTAGCAGCTCTCACTTCCTCCATCTCCCTGATGGAAACCTGTGTCTCCACCATCCAAGAACGTGCCGGATGGAGCCGGAAGAAAGCCTGCCTGGCTATGGCTGTGGAAATCGTGGTGTTGGGAGTTCCCTGCTCTTTGGGATTCGGCGTTTGGGATTTTATCCAGCCGTTGGGAATGAGTATTTTGGATTTCTTTGATTTTATTACCAACTCTGTGATGATGCCGATTGCTGCTTTCTTTATCTGCATTTTGGTGATTAAGGCTGTAGGGTTGGACAAAATTTCAGAGGAGGTGCGCCTTTCTTCCCAGTTTAAGCGGGAAAAGGCCTACCGCTTCCTTATTCGTGGATTAGTACCCATCGGACTTCTGGTAATTCTTGTCAGTTCGGTTTTAAACGCCTTTGGTATTATTACAATTTAATAAAAATATAACTATAGTTTTTCTGTATAACGAACACTGATTTTATACAACAAAAGAAATCGAAATTCTTTTTGATATCTTTATATTTAGTTTTAATATACATATTTTACATAGTTGTTTAAAAAAATTAAAACAAATAGACAAAACAGAAAAATTGTATTATAATAGAGTTGAAGAACCAATCCAACAGAATGTGAGGGGTTTATTTTGGCGATTCGCGACAGTATGAAAAAGGGGACCGCCGAGTTGGTGGTTCTGCATCTTCTTCACAGCGGCCGGAAATACGGATACCAGATTGCGCAGGAAATTTCCACCCGCAGCGGAGGCCTGTTCACCTTGCAGGAAGGCTCTCTCTATCCCACGCTGTATCGACTGGAAAAAAACGGATATGTTTCTTCCCAAACGGAATTTTCGCCTAATCAGCAACGGATTCGGAAATACTATTCCATCACCGACGCTGGAAAGGCATATTTCTGGCAGGTCCGAGAAGAATACCGGCAAATTTCTGAAGGGATCGAAAAGATCCTTGCAGAACAAGTCCCCGAGACATGAAACAGCATAGGACTGACAGGGCGGCTTCCGCCCTGTGGTTCTGTTGTGCTCTTTCCCCTCTCTAAGAAGAGCAGATGCTTTTTTTCTCAAAATATGGTATACTGGAGCCGGCGTAAAACGCCGGTTTTTATTTTGCTTCAGGAAGGAAGTCTTTGTATATGATGCGCGCTTGTATTTTTGATATGGATGGCACCATTGCCGACACACTTGCCTCTATCGCCGGCTTTGGCAATGAAGCCCTCACAGCCTGCGGATACCAGCCCATCCCTGTACAGGAATACCGCACCTTGGTGGGAAATGGAGCGGATACTCTGATGCGCCGGATGCTCACCTTTACTGCTGGCAGCTTTACCGAAGAAGACGTTGCCCGAGTGCGTGCGGTATATGATAAAGCCTATGGTTCTGATCCAATGCGGCAGGTAACCGAATATGCAGGTATGCGGCAAACCCTGCTGTATATGAAAGAACATGGGCTTAAACTGGCGGTATTTTCTAATAAACCGGACGATATGACCCAACAGGTAGCACAGCATCTATATCCCGGATTATTCCACGCTGTGCGTGGTCAACAGGACGGAATCCCACTGAAACCTTCCCCAGAAGGCGCCCTCCTTTTGGCCAAGGAATTAGGAGTATCCCCAAAGGAATGTCTGTATGTAGGAGACACCTGGGTGGATATGGAGACTGGAAAAAACGCGGGGATGGAAACCGCAGGTGTACTGTGGGGTTTCCGCGACCGTGAAGAGCTGGAAAAAGCAGGTGCCTGCCATATTGTATCCCAGCCTGAAGAATTGAGGGTACTGGCGGGCCTCTCATAAATAAAAATGGAGGAATTTTTATGTCCATATGTGCCCCCTTATATCGGGTGTGTGTCTGGGATTTTGATGGAACCCTGTTCGACAGTTATCCCATTATGAACCATGCAATGGCGCTGGCTCTGGAAAAACTGGGTCATCCCCAGCCTACGGGGGAGATCCGCCGGTTGATGAAACAGTCGGTGAGCACGGCCCTCAACTTTTACTGCCGCAAATGCCTTTTGGGAAAAGAACTGGAAACCACCTTTCGTCAAGAGGAAAAAGCCTTATCCGATAATCTTCCCCCTTATGAAGGTGCTTTAGCTCTTTGCAGACGTATTGCTTCAGCGGGCGGTATGAACCTGCTCTACACCCATCGGGACTCTTTGGCGGTAACCATGCTGGACCGATATGGTTTTTCTCCCTATTTTGCAGGAGGCATCACTGCCGAAGACGGTTTTCCCTCTAAGCCTGCTCCAGATGCACTGTTATCTTTAATGAAACAGTATTCTTTTTCTCCTGGGGAAGCCCTGATGATTGGGGACCGGGACATTGATCTTCTGGCAGGAAGAAATGCTGGATTGCATGAATATCTTTTTGATCCTTTGGATGATTATGCAGCCTTTCAAACGCCGCATCGAGGACATTCCATGCAGGATTTAGAACAATTCCTTTTTGTATAATTTTTATATAATATAACGAACTGGATTTGAAAGGAATCCATCAGCTTTTCTCTCTCTTTTTCGCGGTATGGATGCGATACGATAAAAAAAGCCTACGAAGCTGATGGGAAAGGAGATTCTTAATGAAACAAAAAAATGACGTCCAACGGATTCTTCTGGTAATACTGGGGGCCATTGTTATGGCCTTAAATATCAAAATTTTTGTCCGAGCAGGGGACATGTTTCCAGGCGGGTTTAACGGCCTGACATTGCTGATCCAGCGTACCGCCTCCGAATACTTCCATATTACCCTGCCTTTTTCCATTATCAATCTAATCCTTAACGCTGTGCCAGCCGCTATCAGTTTTCGGTTTATCGGTAAAAAATTTACCGCTTATTCCTGTTTGATGATCGTCATGTCCAGTGTGCTCACGGATGTTTTCCCCAGCCTGGAGATCACCTCCGACCCCTTGCTCATCAGCATTTTTGGAGGAATCATCAATGGGTGCGCCATCAGCCTATGCCTGTTTGCCAACGCCACCAGCGGCGGTACCGATTTTATTGCCATTTTCTTCTCCGAGCGGAAGGGCATCGACACCTGGAATTATATTTTTATGGGAAACGTGACCATGCTCGTCATTGCAGGGCTCTTGTTCGGCTGGGAAAAATCCCTGTACTCCATCATTTTCCAGTTTACCTCTACTCAGATCCTTCATATGCTGTATAAGCGCTACCAAAAACAGACGCTTCTCATCATCACCGACCATCCCGATGAGGTGTATCAAACCATCCGGGATAAGACCCATCATGACGCCACCCATTTTCGCGGGGTGGGATGCTATGAAGGACAGGAAAAACACCTGCTGTATTCTGTCGTTTCGGCAGAGGAAGCCAAGCATACTATCGATGGAATTCGGGAAGTGGACCCCAAGGCCTTTATCAACTGCATGAAAACAGAACAAATTACGGGACGTTTCTATAATCGCCCCAACGACTGATGTAAAAAAACACCTGTGGTCAGAACCACAGGTGTTTTTGCAATTTCTTATACTTTTATAGATTCTCTTTAAAATAGTCCCAAACCAGCTGTATCAGTTCCGGCGTCCAGAAGTTACCCTCATGCACTCCGCCGGTGACCCGGACCATTCTGGCTTCATATCCCATTTCGTCCAGCTTCTGATACAAGTCTTCCGACTGGCTATAAGGCACCACTGGGTCTGCATCCCCATGCAAAATCAAAAACGGCGGATACTCCTTTCCCGGAGAAGCAAGGAGCAGGGGGCTCATATCCCGTACCTTTTGCACAGAAATTTGGCCTTGTTCGTCGGAAAGCAGCAGGCCCATCTGGGAATCCACCTCTTTGGGCATGGAATAGGGACCAGGGGCGTTTAGATCAATTCCCAGCCGAACCTGGACGAGCTCCTGAATATCCGTGGGGCCAAAACACTCTGCCACTGCCTTTACCCGGTCCGACTCCTCTGCGTAATCCTGGGTGCGGTAGCATTCCCAATCTCCGGTCATGCCTACTAACAAGGCCGTGTTTCCGCCCGAAGAGGTCCCCCAGATTCCTACCCGCTCTTTATCGATGCAATACTCCTCTGCATGGGCACGCAAAAACCGGATAGCGGTCTTTACATCCTGCAAAAACGCAGGGAAAGCATGGCCTTTACGGCAATCCCGATGGATGACGGTGGCCACTACAAAACCCTGCATGGCCAGAGCGCCTAACTGGGGAAGCTCATATCCTGGGTCCGGTGTGGTCCAAGCGCTTCCCTGCACAAATACCACCAGAGGATGCTTTTGATCCTTGCGCCATGGGCAAAGGATCTGCATGGTAAGGGGCTCCCCATTGGGACTGGCATACACCACATCCCGGAACAGCTCCGCCATTCCATCTAAATGGCTGCTGCACGGCAGTACCGTAATTTCCTTTTTTGTCATTTTCTCCTCTCCCTTTTGGCTGTATACGATTTATTTCTCGCCCTTTTCCTTTAACAGCCGATCTATCAAATCCAGCATATTGGGAATCGAGCGGGATTTATCAAATTTTTCGCAGGACTCCTTCATTTCCTGCAATTTATGTTCGTTGCTCAGTAATTCCTCAATGGTATTTGCGCAGCTATCCCCTTTTCCAATACGAACCGCCATTCCATGGTTCATGAGGAAATTGGCGTTATCCTCTTCCTGCCCGGGAATTGCGTCAAAAACCGCCAAGGGAATATTGCAGGCCAAAGCTTCCGAAATGGTGAGTCCGCCGGGTTTGGTAACGATTAGATTAGCGGCTTTCATATACTTTTCCACTTCGGTGGTAAAATACACCAGTTTACATTTTTTAGGGCTGCTGCCCACTTCTTTTTCAAAGGCTTCATATAATTTTTCATTGCGGCCTGTAATCACAATCAACTGAAAATCCTGGGGAAGGGCTACGATCTCTCGGAATACCGCCAAAATATTGTTGACGCCAAAGCTGCCGGCCATAATCAAAATTGTCATACGGTCCGGGTCCAGTTCCATTTCCTGCAACAAAGCCTGCCGGTCTGCTTTTTCAAAAAAGACATCATGCACCGGAATTCCAAAGGGATAGACCTTTTCTCGAGGGACCTGCATATATCGCACCATGGTTTCCGCCATATCTTCATTAGAGACGATATAAGCGTCCACACGGCTGGAAAGCCAAGTTTTATGCGGTCCATAGTCGGTCATTACACAGAGCAAAATGGCATCCAATTTTCCATCCTCTTTTAGCTCAGAGATCATCTCTGTTACAAAAGGATGGGTAGTCACGATCACATCCGGTTGAAATTCCTCGATCATAGGCATCAAACGGCGACGGAACATGCCGGAAAGTTTGGGTACCAGGCTGGCAAAATGGGTTTCCTGATTGCTCCGTTCATACAGCTTTCCAAACATCTTGGGCGCTTTGGTTGCCAAAAAATGATAGCCGTCACAAATGGTTTTATCCAACACGCTTCCAATTACTTTCAAAGCATCCTCTGTCTGCACTGTGATTCCAGGACAATTCTCCCGCAAATATTTTTCAATGGCCACTGCTGCACGAATATGGCCTCCTCCGGTCGCCGCCGTTAAGATCAATATTTTCACAGTATAAATCCTCCTTTTCCTCAACTTTTTATAGAAAAGAATCAAACCCTTACTCACTATATAGCATGATTATACCATATTTGGGACAAAACTTCCAGCACTACCCATCTTATGCGTATTTTAAACGATAATTTATCCTTAGTTGTAATAAAGATGTAACTTTACTTTTTAGTCACACCCACCTATAATAGGCTTGTACCAGTGTTACTGGTCTTCGTTTTAACTTTGTATTGCCTGTAAAAGGCAATCAAATATTGCAGGAGGCTTACTATGCCCAAATTAGGAATCTTTGCAAAGAAAAAGACCCTTATCATATCCCTGGCATCTGTGGTAGTTGCCGCTGTTGCGGTATTTGCCGCTATCTTTTTGATTCAAAACACGTCTGAAAAAACATCTTCTTCCTCTTCCTCCTCTTCTGGCAGTGCCGCCGGGTCCTCCCAAAGTGAGCCGGAAGAACAAAAAATCGCTTCCGGCGTTACCATTGGCGGTATCGACGTTTCGGGGAAGACGGAAGAGCAGGCTTTGGACCTTTTGGAGAATTCTGTGGATACCTTAAAAGGTACCCGTAAAGTAACGGTTACCTATAATGATAAATCCACTGTAATCACTGAGAAGGACATGGTCTTTACCTTTGACTTTAGCGACGCTGTTAAGGATGCTCTAGATTACAGCAGCAAGCTGACCTCAGAAGGAAGTACTTCTTCTGCTGCTTCTCCAAGTGCCAGCCCCAATGCTGCTAAAGCTGCTAAAAAGGATTTTCCTGTAGAGCCGAAGATCTCTTATGAAAACGTGGAAAAAAAGCTGGATGAATTTACAGCAGATATTGAGAAGGACCCCGTGGACGCTACCGTGGTATCCTTTGATTCTTCCACCGGAGAATTTCAATATGCAGACGGCAAAAATGGCCTGAAGGTAGACCATGACAAACTGTATAAAGATGTTGTGGCTCTCCTGGAAAAAGAAAAGACCGGCACAGTAGAGGTTCCTACCGAAGTGGTGGAATTCGATAAAACAAAAGCCGAGGTCGCTTCCCATATGGAAAAGCTGGGAACTTTCAGCACGTATTCCACCAATACTGCCAATGGTAACCACAACATGAAACTGGCATTGGCTTCTATGAATGGAAAAGTGGTACAGCCCGGCGCTACCTTCTCTTTTAATGGTACAACCGGAAATACCACCAATGGATCTTTGGGCTATCTTCCCGCTGGCGCAATCTCCAATAACCAGTCTGTGCAGGCCTACGGCGGCGGTATTTGCCAGGCCTCCACTACCCTGTATGGCGCTGTGATCCGCTCGGATTTAGAGATCGTTACCCGTTATAACCACCTGTGGCCCTCTACTTATGTGCCTATCGGCCAAGATGCTACTGTGGATTACCCTGGTCTTGACTTCCAGTTCCGTAACTCCACCGAGTATCCCATTTACATTCAGGCGGGTATGAGCGGTACCAAGCTTACCGTTACCCTTTATGGCTATAAGGACCCCAGCTATGATTATATCGAGGTCACTTCTCAAAAAACTGAAACTATCGCCAAGCCTGCTCCGCAGATCACCGTGGATAACAGCCTGAAAAAAGGGCAGATCGTCTGTGATAACAAGGGCAACGCCGGCTCCCGCGCTACTGCTACCAAACTGTATTATAAGGATGGCGCTGTTATTAAAACGGAATCTCTGCCCTCCTCCTATTACCGTCCGGTGGCACCTGTGTATCGCGTAGGACCTGGAACTGATACCTCCAATATTGGCAGCGGCAGTTCTTCCTCCACTTCTACTCCTAAGCCTACTGCCAAACCGACTGCAACCCCCACCCCCAAACCTGACACAAAACCGACTCCTTCTCCCAAACCGGAGTCAACTCCTTCTCCCACTCCCTCTCCCAAGCCGGAACCCACTCCTTCTCCGGATCCGGAACCCACTCCTTCTCCCGATCCGGAACCCACTCCAGATGACTCTGAGCAGTCTGAAACGGATACCCAAGCTGTAGAGGGCGCTTCGGATTGATAAACAGGAGCTTTCCATTATTATGATCCCTTATCCAGCACTGCAAAGCCTTTAACGTTGTAGTGCTGGATTTTCTTTTTCTTCTTCTCCTGCCCCAGGGCTTGACTTTTTCCTGGTTTCCTGTAAAATGTAAGTAACCTATGATTTTGTAAAAGTTCACAAATCCTTTTGCTTTTCTTTTACATACACACAGGGGATGATTTTCATCCCTGCAATAAAACAGGCCGGTATTTGGCTGGCTCTGCTTTTGCCGCTTTTAGCGGTTCTGTTGAGAAAGGAACGGTCTTAATCCTATGATGGCTACTCCTAAAATCAGTGTAATCGTCCCTGTATATAACGTAGCCTCTTATGTGGGGGAATGTCTCTCTTCTTTGGTGCATCAAACATTTCGTGACTTTGAGGTAATTGCGGTTAACGATGGCTCTACGGATGGTTCTTTAGCTATTTTGCGGGAATTTGAGCAATCTTATCCTTTTATTCACATTATCGACCAGCCTAACCAGGGGGTTAGCCCCGCCCGCATGGCCGGTCTTGCCATGGCGCAAGGGGAATATGTCGCTTTTGTAGACAGCGATGATTATGTGGTTTCCACGTATCTGGAAGAGTTATACACTGCGATTTCTACCCATGATGCAGATATTGCTTGCTGCAACTATTATTTCCGGTTTGAAACAACAGGCCTGACGATTACCTATCCCTGCTGCTGGAAAAGCGTTTTAAATCGGGATAGAGCCTTGCAACGTCTACTGCGGGATTATTCCATTCAAGGCTTTTTGTGGAATAAACTATACCGTAAAAACCTATTTACTGATTACGATATTCCCTTCCCCGCCATGTGCTTTGAGGATATGATTATGAATCGGGCCTTGTTTTCACATGCAGACAAGGTAGTGACCCTGCGCAAACCCCTATATTACTATCAGCAGCGCCACACCAGCGCCCTGAATACCATGAATCCCAAAAAGATCAATGACTTTTTCCGGATGCTGGTAATGACGCGCCGGTTTTTGGAAGATTTGGGAGAATATGATAAGTTCCGCTTTAGTTACCACGTACTTTGCGGAAAAACCACTTTGTGCTCCTTTTATTATATTACCCAGATGCATATCAATCACCGGCAAGCGGCTGGTTTTCTCACCAATTTGAAAAAGGTGATGCGTTCTGTAAGGCGTTATATGGGAAACGACTTTGAATCTGTGACAGACGTTTCCCTGGAAGTTGTGGCCGCCCCTGAGGCGGAGACCAATCTTTCTGCCCGCTGATTTTGTTGATGAACCCCCGTTGCACCTGCAGCGGGGGTATTTTTCCCCATAAATCACTTTGAAAATAGTAAGGAGGATTTCCCCATGAATGATGGATTCATCCGGCTGGGCGCTGCCACCCCGGCAATTCATGTAGCGGATTGTATGGCTAATGCAGAAGAAATCTGCCGTATTGCACGGGAGGCGGTTCGGGCTGGTGTAAATACGTTGTGCTTTCCTGAATTATCCGTCACCGGATACACCTGCGGCGACTTATTTTTAGAGCCTGTGCTGCTCAAGGGTGCAGAAGCTGCCCTCTGTCATATTTTAAAGGAAACTGCCAGTCTGCCTATGTTGATCGTGGTAGGCGTACCAGTAGAACATCATCACCAATTGTATAATTGCGCTGCTTTTTTACTAAACGGAGAAATTCTCGGGTTGATTCCCAAACGCAACATTCCCAACTATTCGGAGTTTTATGAAGCCCGCCACTTTGTGCCCGGTCCGGCTCTGGAAACCGTTGTTTACTGCGGCCAAGAGGTCAATCTGGGTTATGATCTTTTGTTCAGCTGTGAAAACTTCCCCGGACTGACCATTGGGGCCGAGATCTGCGAAGATCTATGGGTCGCCAATCCTCCTAGCACTCGTTTGGCTATGAACGGCGCCACTGTGCTGCTGAACCTCTCTGCCAGCGATGAAACCATTGGCAAAGCTGCCTATCGCCGGGAGTTGGTGAAAAACCAGTCTGCCCGCCTGTTAGCTGCCTACGTATACGCAGACGCGGGAACCGGAGAGTCTTCCACCGACATGGTATTTGCCGGTCAAGATCTGATCTGCGAAAATGGCGCGCTCTTAGCGGAAAGCGAGCCGTATTCCACCGGCTTTGTATGTGCCGATGTTGATATTGAGCGGTTATGCCAAGAACGCCGCCGCATGAATACTTGGACCGCCCCTGACACAGACGATCTGCTGTGTGAGGTGTGCTTTACCCTGCCTGAAGGCTCCTTCCATGCGCCCAAACGCAATTTCCCCTGCCTGCCTTTTGTTCCCAGTGACACTGGAGACTTAGACCACCGCTGCCGGGACATTCTGGCAATGCAAGCAGCAGGGCTGCGCACCCGTTTGGCCCATACCCGATGCACCTGTGCTGTTGTGGGACTTTCCGGCGGGTTGGATTCCACCCTGGCTCTGTTGGTAACGGTTCGGGCTTTTGACAGTTTGCAACTGCCCCGCACCGGCATTCAGGCGGTGACTATGCCCTGTTTTGGCACCACCAGCCGTACCCGCTGCAACGCGGAAAAATTGGCGGCTGAGTTGGGAGTCTCCTTCTCACAAGTAACCATTGGCAAGGCGGTGGAGCAGCACTTCTCCGACATAGGCCATGACCCGGACATGCACGACGTGACCTACGAAAACTGTCAGGCTCGGGAACGCACCCAGGTGCTTATGGATATTGCCAACCAGAAAAACGGCCTGGTCATCGGCACCGGGGACCTCTCTGAGCTGGCTTTGGGCTGGGCTACCTATAACGGCGACCATATGTCCATGTATGGCGTAAATGCCTCCATCCCCAAGACCCTGGTACGGTATCTGGTGCGGTACTGCGCCCTTACCGGCTCCCCAGCTCTTCGAGAGGTGCTGGAGGATATTCTTGACACTCCGGTGAGCCCGGAACTTCTGCCCCCAGTAGACGGCGAGATTGCCCAAAAAACGGAGGACTTAGTGGGTCCCTATGAGCTGCACGATTTCTTCCTGTACTATATGCTCCGATTCCACTTTGCCCCGGGAAAAATCTACCGCATGGCCCTGCGCTCTTTTGAAAATGTGTATGATGCGGAGACGGTAAAAAAATGGCTGCGCACCTTCTACCGCCGGTTCTTCATTCAGCAGTTTAAGCGTTCCTGCCTGCCGGACGGTCCCAAGGTAGGTAGTGTGACCCTCTCTCCCCGTGGGGATTGGCGGATGCCCAGCGACGCCTGCTCCAAGCTCTGGCTGGACGAGATCGACCAGCTGTAAGGAGGCAACAGTATGGAACTCACTTTGCGCATGGCCTCCCTCGCAGACGCGGAAGCAATGGCAGCAATCTACGCCCCCTATGTGGAAAACACTTCTATCACCTTTGAATATGTGCCGCCCACCACAGAGGAATTTGCCCGCCGGATAGAACGGGTTTTACCCCTATACCCGTGGTTGGTGTGCGAAGTGGATGGGCAGGTGGCCGGGTATTGCTATGCCTCTCCCCATCATGAACGTGCCGCTTTTCAATGGGATGCGGAACTTTCCGTGTATGTGGATGGCCGTTTTCATCGGTTGGGGATTGCCTCTCGGCTGTATCAGGCCATTACCGCCTTGTTGGCTGCTCAAGGATACTACCGGTTATATTCCCTAATTACTGTACCCAATCCGGTGAGCGTGGGGTTCCATCAGGCCCACGGCTTTTCCACCATTGCCACCTATCCTGCTACCGGCTATAAGCTGGGCGAGTGGCACGACATGATCGTCATGGAGCGCCCCTTGCGCAAACTGCAAAATGAACCGGCACCGCCTATCTCCTGGCAATCGTTGGATCCGGATTTTATTACACTTTGCCTTACCAAACCATTGTTACAAAAATAGAGTGAACAAAAAGCTGCATATTTTATTTTGAATTTATGTATATTTCCCTTAATTTTAAGAGAAACTGGACGATATCTTATATAAGAATATGAATTTGTTTAATTACAAAACTTTATTCTTATAAATTTACCTAATTAAAAGGGGAGAGGGTATGCAGTTATCTAATATAAAGGATAGAGAGGAAATAAATGGTCAAAAAGAACTTTCACTCTCTCCTATCAATGCTTTATCTAAATTATATTCTCTTTGGGTGGGAAAAGAAAATTCTTCCTTGTGTTTACCCATTCGTTCTGAAGGAAAATTAAAATACTTTCTATCAGAAAAAGAAACAAAACGAATGGAATGGATGTTAACGGAAGCGGCAGAAAACTTTTTGCGAGAGGGATCGATTTCTCGGGAAGGTTGGAACGAAAAAGCCCTCGCGTATATTTCTTCCGACAATATGGCTGCTTGGCTGCTTTTATTGCCTCCTGTTGGGAATTCTCAAAGATTAACTACTTTTGAGATCGAACAGCAGTTGGCCGCACAGGGAGTTACTTTTGGATTAGATCGAGATCTTTTGTCAGTGATTACCCGTGTGCCAAACCCTTATTTTTCTCTATTCCTGATTGCTTGCGGAGAAATGCCTATTAACGGAAAAGACGGATATGTCGTGGATCGTATTCCTCGAAAACTACGTCCGTTTTCGGATCCTGATGAGCTTGCAAATATGGACTATAACATGCTCCATTTGGTAAGCGAAATTCAAAAAGGGGATATTATCTGTGAAATCACCCCTCCGACACAGGCTGTACCGGGCAAAACTGTGCGTGGCACTCCGATTCCCGGTTATAATGGCGTAAAAGCTGAAATTCCGGCAGGACGTAACACCACTATTTCGGAAGATGGGAAATATCTTGTGGCAATGCGAAGCGGCCATGTGCAATTCTCAGGCCGTAACTTCTTTGTAAAAGCGGTATTGGATATTCCAGGAAACGTTGACCAATCCACAGGCGATATACATTTTTTAGGAGACATCCATATACATGGTGACGTAACCGATGGATGTATCATTCGTGCTATGGGAAATATCCAAATCGATGGCGTTATTGAAGTCTGTACGATTGAAGCCGGAGAAAATATTGTTGTGTCCAGTGGCGTGCAGGGCCAAGATCAAACCTTGATTCGGGCGCATAAAAGCGTTTATGCAAAATACTTGGAGTATTGTACGGTGTATGCCCATGACATGGTACAGGCGGATTGTATCATTGATTGCAAAGTAAACTGTAATGGAACCGTAAGGGTCCGAGCTGGCCGCGGCGTAATTATTGGCGGAACGATTTGTGCCTCCAGACAAGTTACTGCGACAACCATTGGTTCTCGTGTGGAACGTTTGACCTCCATCATTTTAGGGGGCTTACCCTGCGAGGAATTTGAACGACAACAGATTCTTGATGAATGCAATAAAATCAAAGAGGAAATTGACCGTACTCAACGACAGCCTATGAGTGTGGAAAGAGAAAATACCCTTGCCAAACTTAACTCTAATCTGCGTATTGCCAAAATAAAATTGGAGCGTTTCGATAAGGAATCCCAAGCCGAGGCTGCTAAACAACGGCTCGAAAATTGTTCCTTGAGCGTGGATACGGTCTATCCGCAGCTTTCTGTTACCATAGAGCATCAAAGCGTACAAATTGGGCATATACAAAATAACTACCGTATTGGTTGGTATAACGGTCGTTTACAGCAGATTCATGGATAATATATTATAAATCCATGTGGCTTTTACCATTGCAAAAAGGAGGATTTGCGCTATGAACTCCTTGTCTCAGCAACAAATTATAAAGATCATAGATCGGGTCATGAAGGATATTACGAGCCAAATGAATGATGATCTGCGCAATACAGAGGATTCCATTTCCTTTTCAGAAAATGTTTGCTCTATTTGTACAACATTCGAAGGCGGATATCATGCTACATTAGCTTTAAGTGTAGATACTTCGCTTTTGGTTCGTTTGGCACAACAAGTAATGCAGGAAGAAAATGTACCCTCGGAATATCTGGAGGACTTTGCAAAGGAATATTTTAACGTAATCTGCGGGCAAATTGCTGCAAATCTATTTCAAGCCGCAAATATTTCGTCTCGTTTCCAGATTCCCACATTTTCCACAGAGCGTTATAAAGTTGATGAGAACTCCGTTTCTCAGGAAGTCTTAAACTATACCAGTAACCACAATGAGGGGGCTCAGCTAATCCATCAAGCTCCCTTAGAAAAAAGTGCAGAATAAACAAAAGGAGTGACATCGTTATGTCCAAAAAACTTATGGTGGTGGACGATTCCAGAATCGTTCAAATACAGCTGCAAAAGATTTTGGCTGGCACTGATTATGAGATCGTTGCCTGCTGCCAAAGCGGTGAAGATGCTTTATCTATGTATGACCAAGTCTTACCAGACCTTGTGACCATGGATATTTTGATGCCAGGAATGGACGGTTTAGAAACTGCCCGCATGATTCTAAAAAAGCACCCCCAAGCGCGTATACTTATGGTGTCCTCCTTGGCATATGACGACACAATTAACGAGGCCACCAGCATTGGTGCAAAAGGGTTCGTTTATAAACCGTTTGATAAAGATCAGCTTTTAAAGTCGTTGGAGCAGGCTTTTGTAGAGTCCTAATAAAATCCTGTATACATACTTTTGCTATCGATTTTAATAAAGATCTACCAGAAATCGTAGGTACTGCTCTATTAATAAATAGCCGGAATCACTATAGATATGTAGTGATTCCGGCTATTTGGCTTTTAAAGATCTAAAATCGTTTTTTCTTTGACAATAACGGTTATACAATTTGTTATACCAGTTTAGTTTTCCACCGGTTGTTAAAACGTTGTGAAAAACTTTGTTGTGGTTTTATACAATTACAGGGGCTTAATTTGCTTGTTTTATACGAAAATTTGTTGGACTTTTACAAAATTACAAAGCCCACCTTTAAAAGAGGGTGGGCTTTGCAGCATTTTTAAATTAAAAACATCAGATCCCCAGCAGAGCAGGAACCGCTGCCTTCATCTTTTCGATCACAGCTGCCACTGCCTCGCGGCTCTCTGCCTTGGCGGACAGATAAATCTTGATCTTGGGCTCCGTACCGGAAGGACGCACAATGAGCTTACTGCCATCCTCCATACGATACTCCAGCACATTGGACTTGGGAAGGGTGATGTCGGACTTCTGATCGCCGTCATAACGAACAGACTCTTTGTAATCGCTCCAACCCACTACCTTTTTACCTGCAATCTCAGCCGGTGCATTGCTGCGCAGGGTGGACATGATGCTCTCCATCTTCTTCATGCCGTCCTCGCCCTCAAAGCCAAAGTTGCACAGGTCATTGCGGTAATAGCCATATTTCTCATACAGGGCATTCATGGCATCCACCAAAGTCATGCCCTTCTTCTTGTAGTAGTAAGCCATCTCGCAGATCAGCATGCTGCCGTCTACTGCGTCCTTATCGCGGACATAGCCGCCGGACAGATAGCCATAGCTCTCCTCAAAGCCCAGAATATAGCGCTCGGGATGTCCCTGTGCTTCTAGGTCGGCAATCTGGTCGCCAATATACTTAAAGCCCGTGAGCACACGGCGCAGTTCCACACCATACTCCTTGGCAATGGGGTCTACCATGTCGGTGCTGACGATAGTAGTCACTGCTACCGGGTCCTTAGGCAGAGTGCCCATTTCCTTCTTCTGAGAAGCGATAAAGTCCAGCAGCAGGATACCTACTTCGTTACCGGACAGCAGGATATACTCGCCGTTCTGGTTAACCGCAATACCCACGCGGTCACAGTCAGGGTCAGTAGCCAGCAACAGAGTGGGCTCCACCTTTTCGCACAGTTCCAGCCCCTTTTGCAGCGCTTCGCGAATTTCGGGGTTCGGGAAGGGGCAGGTGGGGAAGTTTCCGTCTGGCTCAGACTGCTCGGGAACAATATGTACATCTGTAATACCAATGCGCTCCAGAATACGGGTAACGCACATTTTACCACTGCCGTTGAGAGGAGTATACACAATACGCAGACTGCCGTCGGTTCCGCCCAGTACGCTCTGCTTCTGCACGTCGTCCAAGAAAGCGGTAACACAGTCCTCACCGATCCACTGGATCAGGCCGACGTTGATGCCTTCCTCAAATCCCATGGTCTTAACATCTGCAAAAATATCCAGGCTGTTGATCTCGGAAAGAATCTCATCGGCCATTTCCAGCGTTACCTGGCAGCCATCGTTTCCATATACCTTATAGCCGTTATATTTGGCGGGGTTATGGCTGGCAGTTACACAGATGCCCGCGTCACACTTAAGATACCGCACCGCATAAGAAAGGGACGGGGTGGGCATCAGTTGGGGATACAAATATGCCTTTATACCATTAGCAGCCAACACAGCGGCCGACTCTCTTGCAAACTTATCGCTTTTAATGCGGCTGTCATGGGCAATTGCTACACTGGGCACCTGGCCTTCTTGCTTATGCTTGTTCAGATAATTGGCGAGGCCCTGCGTTGCTTTACGCACGGTATACACATTCATACGGTTGGTACCAGCGCCAATCACGCCCCGCAGGCCACCAGTGCCGAATTCCAGATTGCGGTAAAAACGATCGTTGATCTCCTCCGGCTTTCCCTGTATCGCCTTCAGTTCCTCGGTAAGATCAGGGTCATCCAGAGATACAGACAGCCATCTCTCGTATTCGTTCATTGGTAACACGTTCCTTTCAGCCGCTATGGCACGTATTTTGCAAAAACAAATCTTTGGAAATATGCCCCAAAATTTTATAGGGACATAGATTTCCTATCTATAGAATACCATGGTTATCCGTCAATGTCAATGACAAAACCTTTAGATTTTTGTTATTTTCTGTCAATAATGTTCGTAACGATTCCTTGTGGAGTAATATCTATAATTCCATATGTACCATAGCTTCCATGCAGGCTTCCTGGGTTCAAAATATAAAGTCCATCCCGGTAAACTTCCTCTGGGCGATGGGTATGACCATATAAAGCGATATTCGCATTTCGCTCTCGAGCAGCTCGCTCAAAATCATACGTACCGTATTTTACCTGATAAACATGACCATGCGTATAAAAAATTCGCACACCATTAATCAGGTACTCCCCAATTGGAGCAAGAGACGATCCCCAATCGCAGTTTCCACGCACCTGCAAAAACATCTTTCCGGGAAACCGGAACTTTTGGGCTTCCACATCCCGCTCTCCATCTCCCAAGTGGATGACCACTTCTGCCTTGGGCTGCTGCATGATAGCGTCATACAACGCCGCCTCATCTCCATGGGTATCGGAGACTACTAAAATTCTCATAACGGATTCTCCCTTACTGCCCGCCTCTATAAGCTGGGCTATCCTTTCTTTTCTGTTCTTTCTTATCTCTGTGTCATTTCTTTTCTCTGTATGCATATGCTGATAACGAAGGCTGTGCCTATGCAGGCGCCCCTTACTCTGACTTTGGGAGGGAAATCCCATGCCTGATCAAAATCAACTGGAAGCTCTGTTACGTCATGCTGCCAAACAGCTGGGCACCAACCCCGAACAGTTGAAAAACGCCGCCCAATCCGGAAATCTTGACCGCATTGTCGGCGGCATGAATGCCGGAGACGCGGAACAGTTCCGCCGCGTCCTTTCTGATCCTGCTGCTGCCAACAAGCTGTTGAGCACACCACAGGCACAAAAGCTGCTGCAAATGCTGCAAGGCCAGCAAAAAGGAGGGAAATAAGCCCATGGACGATCTGGCAGGAAAGCTTAACGAATTACTCAACAGCCCAGAAGGGATGGCACAGGTGCAAAACCTGGCCCAAATGCTGGGGCAAAGTCAACAGGACGACGGCTCTCCTGCCCCATCGTCTTCTTCTGGAGCAAATAATGGAAACGGGGCTTCCTTGGGAGCCCTTTCTTCCCTATTAGGCGGGCTGAACAACAGCACACCGGTCTCTGGAGGCGGAGCGTTGCCTGACGCCAACACTTTGCAAATGGTAACGCGCCTAGCCCCCATGCTCTCTGCCGCTCGGCAAGAGGATGACAGCACCCGTCTGCTGCGCGCATTGCGTCCCTTATTGGGGCCAGAACGGCAAAAAAAGCTAGATGAAGCCATCCGGCTGCTGCAAATCATGAGAATGCTCCCCATGCTGCGGCAGTCGGGGCTACTGTCTTCCTTTTTGTAATCCCTCACGCAAGGAGGTGCTGTTATGAGCGGAAATTTTTCTTCAAAAGGGAACCTGAGCCCGCGTTCTTCCAATCCTAAGCCAGACGAAATGCATAGAATGCAGGAGGAAGCGCTGCGGCGGGTACAGGAAATGCAGAGTCGTGCACGTACTCATCTGGAACACTCCCGGGAAGCGGAACCTTCCTCGCCGGAGCCAGAGCATTCCAATCAATCGCCAGAAAAAGAACCTTTGGCCCTTTCTTCGGAAGAAAGCATCCTCACCCATTTATTACACGACCAGGAACGCACCCTGATCCTAGCTTTGTTAGTTCTATTAGGCAGTGATGACAGCCATCCGGAGCTATTATTTGCCCTGCTTTTTTTATTGCTCTGAGGAAGAAGGCGTCGATCCATCTGCCGGCTCCCGGATTTCCTTCACATATTCCTGGTCGCCGTTTTGGGCCAGCACATATTCCATGTACTTTACCGGCTCCGGCTCTTCTTCGCCAGTGCCGCTTTCTTCCCGCCAGCTATCAGAGGGAGCCACATATCCTACCCGAAGCACCGTGTTTCCGTCCTCTGTCCGAATGGACTCCGTCCAGGGAGTAAAGCTGCTCTGGGTACTGTAAGGGGTCACGTGAAATACATTGCTTTCCTCGTCAAAAGTGAAAAAAGTATCGGTATCCAAATTGCTAAGCTGTAACTGGGCATCAGGCCCAAACAAGGCTTGGCAGGCATCGGAAACGTCCACCAGCGGTACCAAGGTGCGACCACTATCATCATAATCCGTATAAGAAGCGCTATTATCCTCCAACGCTTTCCAAAGGGAGGCGGCCAACACCATTTGTCCATCCGCTTCCTCCTGAGAAGCAAAAGGCTCTGGGTCCTGCATGACAATGGGACGCAAAAACTCGTCATACCCCCGCTGCCGGCTGTCGTCTGTGACCATTCGGTACACCTGTGTCCCCACTGTGGTGGCAAGATATCCCACACCGGTGAGGGCCAATAAGAGAACAATGACCCCTATAAATAAACTGGGAGCCCGATGGGTACCTCTGGCGCGGAACCGGGGCGTTTCGTCTATCGCGGCAGTTTTCTCTGTGTCCTCATTGCCTTCTGCTTTTGATGCCGATTCCTCCTCGGCACTCTCCTGCAAAAGATCCAGCCCCTCCTGGGCGGCCTTTACCGCCGCCTTAACTGCGGCGGCAGGGTCGGCGCGCCGATGGGACTCCTTTTTTCCACCTGAAGGACTTTTCGGTTCTTCCGGCAAATCTTCTGCCTTTTCCCGTTGGCGGCGCTCCTTTTCATCCAGCGCCTGAAACAGCTCCCGATAATCTGAAGAGAGCACCTTCCCTTTGGGAGGGTCCTTTTCCGGTATCTCCGGCTCCTGGGGCTGATTTTTCTTTTTATCCTGCTGGTCCATAAGGATCTCCTTCCATACTACGGATCAGCGGATCTGACCGCTGCCCCGGATGACAAATTTTTGTGAGGTAAGCTGCCGGATGCCCATAGGACCTCGGGCATGGAGTTTCTGGGTGGAGATACCGATCTCTGCTCCAAGACCGAACTCACCGCCGTCGGTAAAACGGGTAGAAGCATTGACATACACTGCTGCTGCGTCCACCTCTGAAAGGAATCGCTCCGCACTGCGGTAATCCTCTGTTACGATACACTCGCTGTGCCCAGAGGAATACCGGGCAATGTGAGCCATGGCATCTTCCAAAGAATCCACCACTTTTACCGCCAGGGTATAATCCAAAAACTCCGTGGCCCAATCCTCTTCGCAGGCCGGCACGCAGCCCGGCAAAATCTCTCGGGTCTTTTCACACCCTCGAATTTCCACCTGTTTTTCGTCCAACTTGGCCTTCATGGCGGGTAATACCTGCTGGGCAGCATCCTTATGTACCAACACTGTCTCAATGGCATTGCATACCGAGGGACGGGAGGTTTTGGCGTTAAAAATAATATTCACTGCCATTTGGACATCGGCAGCAGCATCCACATAAACATGGCAGTTTCCCACACCTGTCTCGATGACCGGCACATGGGAATTTTCCACCACCGCCCGGATGAGCCCCGCGCCTCCTCGGGGGATCAGCACATCCAAGTATCCGGTGAGGCCCATCATTTCCACGGACGAAGCGCGGCTGGTATCCTGCACCAGCTGAATGCTTTCCCGAGGAAGGCCTGCACTTTCCACCGCGTCCTGCATGACTTCTGCAATGGCCTGATTGGAACGAAAAGCCTCTTTTCCACCACGGAGAATGACGGCATTACCTGCTTTCAAACACAACGCTGCCGCATCGGCGGTCACATTGGGACGAGCCTCATAGATAATGCCGATAACACCCAAAGGCGCCGCCACTTTTTCAATGCGCAGGCCATTGGGACGCACACCACCCTCCAACACCTGTCCGATGGGGTCTGGCTGGGCCTTTACCTGCCGCACACCATCGGCCATGTCCTGAACCCGTTTTTCGTTGAGAGCGAGACGGTCCAGCAAAGAACGGGACATGCCGTTGGCCTCTGCTGCGGCAAGGTCTTCCCGGTTTGCCGCTAGGATTTCTTCGGTATGTGTCTCCAACGCTGCAGCGATGGCCTCCAGCGCATTATCCTTCTGGTTTCCGGCAACCGCCAGAACACGAGCCGCCTGCTTTGCCGCTGCGCCCATTTCTTCCAATCGAGTCATCCTTAGCGCCTCCTTTTTTGTTATTGTATTCCGTATCTTATCCGAAAATTGTCCCAATCTGTGCCCCATCAAACAATTCATACAGCACATGGGGGTCTTCCCCGCTCACTACGCAGCAGGGGATTCCCTGCGCGTTGGCAATTTCCGCCGCTTTGATCTTGGTGGCCATGCCGCCGGTGCCCCTGTTGGAACCTGCCCCGCCTGCCAGCGCGCGGATATCGTCGGTGATTTCCTTTACCACTGGAATTCTCTTTGCCTGGGGATTTTTTCGGGGGTCACTGTCATATAGGCCGTCAATGTCGGTGAGGATCACCAACGCGTCAGCCTCCACCAACTGGGCCACCACAGCGGAAAGGGTGTCGTTATCGCCAAAATGGCTGCCCACCAATTCGTCAATAGCCACGGTATCGTTTTCGTTGACTACCGGGATAATTCCCAGCTCCAACAGTTCCCGAAAGGTGTTCTCTACATTGTGGCGGCTTCTGGGCTGTTCCACCACATCTCCGGTGAGGAGCACCTGGGCCACCATCTGGTTGTATTCTCCAAACAGCTTATCATACATAAACATCAATTCACACTGGCCTACAGCGGCTAGGGCTTGTTTTTTCTCGGTTTCTGTGGGACGTTGAGTTTGTCCCAGCTTTCCCATACCAACACCAATAGCGCCGGAGGTCACCAGCACTACCTGCCGCCCGGAATTTTGTAAATCGGTGAGCACCTTGCAGAGGGTCTCCATCCGCCGCAGATTTAGTTTTCCGTTTTCATAAGTAAGGCTGGAGGTTCCTACCTTCACCACTACTCGTTTTGCTTCTGCTACCATAAGAATCTTGGCTCCCTTTATTGTTTCCTTCCCAAAATGGGCCTTTGCCCAGGAGATGTGTCCATTATAGCACACTTTTGCCTGATGCAGAAGGAAAACCTTGTAATCGCACAAAAAAGCCGCCGGTTTTTATAGCCGGCGGCAATTTTTGATGGCAATTACTCGTTCCAGATCTTCATCTTGGCATCGTAGTTTTCGTTGATGACCTTTTCTACATCCTTCAATCCAGCTGCATCCATATCAGAGATCATCTTTTCATAAAGCTGTACACACTCTTCTTCGGAAGAAGCGGCAATGATCTTCGGGAATGCCTGATCGAAAACATCCTGCGCCTTCTGGTACTTCAAGCCTTCAGGGGTGGAACCTACCGGCTCCAGTGCATCATATTCGGCCATATCCCAGTTGGTATCGGGCAGATTCTTGTTGGCAAAAACAGCGGCATCGGTAAGCTCTACCTTCAGGATATCATAGGGAGTTCCATCGGAACCATTGCCGTTTTTCACAAACCAAGTCCACAGACGAACACCAGTGCTTCTAATAGTACCGTTAGCATCCTCTACCCTGCCCTTTACCAGTTCAGAATCTGCGGTATGGACGCCGTCCTTGATTTCCCAATCTTCGCCTTCAACGCCCCACAGCTTCAGATACTGGCCTTCTTCACTGACCATAAAATCAGCAAAATCTACGGCTCTTTCCACATTTTTGCAGTTAGAGGTAATACCAATTGCATCCCAGCCCAGGGTATTTCTGGCGCCATAGGTGGTTTCATCAGATGCAATGCCGTTGCCCAGAACCTTATAGGCATACAGCTGTGCATCGGGGCCTACTGTGCTGGCCAAGCTGGTGTTGGCAGCCGCCACATCCCAATAAGCAGACAGTGTGCCAAACACATCACCAGAGCTGAGCTTTTGGGTCCACAGGGTGTTTTTATTTACCACCCATTCCTTATCCAGCAGGTCATTGCGATACATTTCATTGCAGATTTTCGTTTACCACCAAATACAGAAAGCAATCATAAAATTTGCCCTTTCCCATTACCAGCGGTTTTGCCAGCACAAAAGCCGGATCTCCGTTGCGGTCATAGGTTAAAGCGCCGCCTGTAACCGAACCAGGATTTTTTATGGAATATTGATACCACCACTTTTGTTTTTCCTCCTCTGTAAGTGGCATAAAATAATTTTCGTCCCTGGGTACTGTAAAATTATTGGAGTATATCGCGAATTGAGAGATTTCCGGCATGACTGCTAATTTATTTTTCATAAAGTCATCAATATAAAAATACATGTCATAGTAATCGGAATCTCCATAATTGGTTTGAAAAAAATCAATGATATATTTATCGGTATATACAGAAGTATATAAGCTCTCATATTGCGACATGGCGCTGGAGATGTTTTGGTTGATTTGTTTTAGCGTCGCCACTGTGTTTTCCTCGTTTTGACGGATCAAATTTCCAACACCAGAGAGATAGGAGTAGATGGTAATGATCATCATGGGCAGCACGCCTGCCAGAATGTATCCCATTAAAAATTTCTTCCGAATGGACATGGACAATATTCCTCGCAAAAAACGCCCCGGCTGCCTCATTCTGTTTCGCCTCCCACATTATGTTCTGTGGGGGAGCAGAATTTTTGCCGGTATTCCGTAGGCGACACCCCAAAAATACGATTGAAGGTAGAACAAAAGTAAGAGACATTTTCATATCCCACCTGATGGCTGATCTCTCGGATTTTTAAACTCCTGTCCCGCAAAAGCTGACACGCCTTTTCAAAACGATATTCGGTGGTCCATTACAAAATGGTTTTTCCTGTTACACTTTTAAAAATATTTCTGACATAGTTGGGAGAAAGATAGATCTTCCCGGCAATTTCTTCTGCTGTCAGCGGGTCCTGATAATGCTTCATAATATATTCTTTTACCTGCCGTACGATCTGCCCGGATTTATCCATATTTTGCTCTGCAAAACAATGCACCAACGCGGCGATCCATTCTTTCATACTGGCGCAAAGATCCTCTAGGGTATCCGCCTGCTCCAACCTCTCATATTCTTCACTCTTGCCCGGCATAACGGCCTTTAAAGAATCATTTTTACTCACCAGTCGGTCATATATCTCGGTATACACATTAAAAAACTCTTTCTTTACCCGCTGTGGCCAGGGTCGCGCTTCCTTGATTTTTTGAAACCAACCTTCCTGCATCTGTTCCACTGCTTCTTCCTCGCCGGAAAGGATCTTTTTTTCCATCATCTCCGCAGATAGAACGGGAAGCTCTTTTTCCATCTGGAGATCTTGACGTTCTTCTAAAACCAAGATCTTTTCGTTCCCTTCATAAAACACCCAATCCTTCAGCCCTTCAAGGCTGCATCTTTTTTCATAAAGCTGTTCTGGGCTGCAAGGCTGGTTACTATAAGAAATCGCAGCTAATACGCCCATACTTTTCAGCTTATTTTTGAGCCGTATGGCCGCTGCCTCTGGAATCACAGCAGAAGAAACCAAAAACAAAACGCCACCCTGCTTTTTTACAGAAAAGGCAATTTCCGCCATAGAAATATCAGGGCTTTTTCCAGGATCAAAATGCCCCAACGCCTGCATAAGGAAAAAGCTGGAGCCTGCGCTGCTGAGTCTTCCAGAACGCACCAACCCTGCGTAAGCCTCCTGCCTGTGTCCCTCCTCCTGGCAGGTGAGCAGGTCTGTCAAATAGGAATCTGTGAGCAAATCCATGGAACGGGCTACCAGACGATCCTTTTTTAAGCTTTCCAACACCCTGACTACTACTTTTCGCACATCATCCAAAGAAAATGGCTTTAACAAATAGTCAAAAGCATCTACTCGGAAGGCACTGCGAATATAAGAAAAATCATCATAGCCTGTAAGGAAAACCACCTTGGTATCCGGGCATTCTTCCCGCAGTGCAGCCGCCAGTTCCAAACCATCCATCAAAGGCATCCGTATATCGGTGATCACCAGATCAGGATGATACTCTAATGCTAAGGCTAAAGCGGTCCTTCCATTTTTTGCGGAAAACACCTGGGAAAATCCCAGCTCCTTCCAATCCACATAATCCTGAAGCGTTTCCAGCTGTAGATTTTCGTCATCTGCTAAAAGAACTTTATACATCCTTTTCTTCCTTTCCCATCAGATTCCCGCCTTTTCAACTATTTACCCTTTACATCCTAAAAAGAGGAACCACCAATTTCAACAAATCCCACAAAAAGCTTTGCAAAATTTCTATCGAAATACAGTATAATTTTTATTGCTTTTTCTGTCAAGTTTGCTATACTTTAAAAAAACAGGATTGTATTTCTCCTTTGCAGGACAACAGTTTAAAACGCTATTTGTAATTTTTTATAACATTGGGATATATTTGTGAATATTTTGCTATAGATTTTCTTTGGCACACCCGTTATAATAAAGTCGACCCTTCCTTCTTTGATTGGGAGTGGTCAAAAAATTTTACGCTGGTTTTAACACATGGTTTTTAAACTGCAATTTTTAATTTGCAAGGAGGCTTTTTTCATGAAATTTTATCAAGAATCAAACACCGTAAAAGCAACCAGCTCTCTGTTGGAATTTACCTATCACTGCGACACCTGTACCTATGATATCCATTTTCCTGCCGCTCCTCATCCAGCTACCGAACAGATCGGCGTAGAAGTGACCCTGCGGGGGAAAAAGCTGAACCAGCAGGATTTTTCCCGCTCCCCAGCTTCGATTGTGATTTCTGAAAAAGAAGAAACCCCGAAAAATGGTTCCCGCCTTACCGTGACCCGGATGTGGGGGGAGCTGGACTTTATACAGGAATTCTTTTTCCCGGACGGGGAAGCAGCTCTGTATGTTTCCTGCGGGTTTGCTGGAAATGAAAAATTCCCCTGCCAGTCCATGACCCCAGTGGCAGCCTTGAAGGCCCCCTTCCACCTTGCCAATGCCAATGCTCCCCGACTGCTGTATGTGCCTTATGACAACGACAAGTGGATCCGCTATGAGGCCCAGAAGATCCATGGCGCCGGCGCCAGCTATGAGGTCACCGCTGTATACGATGACGATACCCGCAACGGCTATGTCATTGGCTCCTTGACCCACGACCACTGGAAGACCGGCATCAAGACCCATGGCGGCTTTGGCAACTTGGAATTTTTACGGGTAGTAGGCGGCGTTGCAGATTTTGTTACCCGTGACGAAGCCATGCCTCACGGCCCGGTATGGGGCAAAAAAGTATTCTCCCCTACCGTTTATATCGGCTATCATGAAGATTTCCGCCAGGGGCTCATTGCATTCGGCAATGCCAACAATGTGTTTGCCCCTCGCCTGCCTTGGGACGGCGGCGTGCCTTTTGGCTGGAACAGTTGGGCTTGCGCAGCCGGAAAGCTGGACTTCTCCATTTATGATAATGCCAGTACCACTCTGCAATCTTTTGAAGAAAAGGGCTTTTCCAACAATGGCACCGTATTTATTAATTTCGACGCTCTGTGGTCTAATCTTTCCCCAGAAGAACTACGCACCGCAGTAGATAATGTTCACAGCCGCGGACAGAAAGCCGGCATCTATTTTGCCCCATTCGCCTGCTGGGTCAAGGATTTTGACCGTGTGGCTGACTATACCGATGGGAAATACACTTACCGTGACCTGCTGGCACGGGACAATGAAGGGAACCATCTCCCCCCCTGTGATAATGGGTATCCCTTGGACCCAACCCATCCCGGCAATTTAATGCGAGTGCGCAACATGATGAAATTTACCGTAGATATGGGATTTGACTATATCAAGACAGATTTTATGTCTCACGGTGCCTGTGAATGTGTGCACTATAATCCGGAGACCACCACCGGTATGGAGGCCTACTGCTATGCCTTAAAGGAAATGCTGGCTTGCCTGGACCCCAAAAAGATCGGCCGCACGATTTTCCTGGATTTCTCCATTGCTCCCATCTTCCCCTATCAGTTCTGCCATGCCCGCCGCGTCTCCTGCGATGCCTTTGGCCTGCTGGATGACACCGAATATCTGCTCAATTCCATCACCTACGGATTCTGGCAGAACAACACCATCTATTCCTACAACGATCCTGACCACACGGTCATGTATCATAGTTTTGACAAGCGTAATTGTACCTTGGAGGAAGGCCGTTCTCGCCTGCATGCTTCGGTCATTGGCGGAACCGTACTTCTTCTCAGCGATGACTACCGTGTACCGGAAGCGGAGCAGCGTGTCCGCAGCCTGCTGGATCCTCGGCTGCTGGATATTGCCCGGGTAGGGCGCACCTTCCTGCCGGTAGAAACCGCCACGGGAGACAGTGCTAGCCATCTGTACACCCGTGTGGATGAGGACCGGAACCTGTTGGCTGTGTTTAATCTGACTGACCAGCCTGCAGAGATCTCTGTAGATGTTTCCCGCTTGGCCCTTCCTGCCGGAAGCGGACCCTTTACCCCAGTGACCGGCGGGGAATCCTTTGAAGGGGATCATTTTACCGTACGGCTTGCCCCTGCAGATTCCATTATTTTGGAGCAGCCCCGTTCATAACCGCTCTTTGAGAGCCGAAACAGGAGGAGTTATTTATGCCACTGGTACCTGTAAAAGACATTTTAAAATGCGCAGACGAAAACCAATTTGCTGCCGCCGCCTTTGATGTGTTCAATTTTGAATCCATCTCCTGGGTGGTCAAGGCTGCCGAGATCGAAAAAGTTCCCGTGATCCTTATGTTCTATCCTGACATGAAGACCTTTATCCCCTTGAGCACCCTGGCTGCCATTGCCAATGATGTAGCCCGGAATGCTGCTGTACCAGTAGGCGTACATCTGGACCACAGCCGCACGTTCCACGATGTGATGCTGGGGATCCCCGCCGGATTCCAGTCCATCATGTTTGACGGCTCTGCCCGCCCCTTTGAGGAGAACGCCGCCATTACCCGCCAAGTAGTGGAGAGCGCCCATATTATGGGTGTGGATGTGGAAGCAGAGCTGGGTCTGGTAGGCTCCGGCAGCCGTAAGGAAGATTTTATGGATGATTCCCTTTACACCGACCCGGCCTTTGCTAAAAAGTTTGTGGAAGAGACCAACGTAGATTCCCTGGCAGTGGCCATCGGCAACAGCCACGGCCATTATGTGTGTGAGCCTCATCTGGACATCAAGCGCCTGGATGAGATCAACCGCACCATCTCTACCCCGCTGGTGCTCCACGGCGGCTCCGGTATTCCCCCCGAGCAGGTGACGGAATCCGTCAAATACGGCATCAACAAGGTGAACATCGGCACCGAATTCTTTGCTAAGACCAAAGCTGCCGGTGCACAGGCACTGGCTGAGGAGAACAGCTGGCTGGGAGCCATGAACAAGGCTGGCGAGGAAGTTATTCCCTTTGTGCGCAGCCGTCTGCAATGGCTGAACCCCACAGAGTTCCGGCTCCCCTAATTAGAGGGGAACCCTGGGAGGAGTTTATCTATGGATATTATCGGAATCGGCACCCCCATTATGGATTTGGTGGTCAATGTAGATTCCATGCCCCAAAAGGATGGGGCCACCCACGCCAATGAAATGTTTTATCAAGGGGGCAATAAGGTACCCACCGCTATGGTTGCCGCTGCCCGGCTGGGGTGGAAGGCCGGTCTTATGGGCCGCGTAGGCCGTGACCGCATTGGACGCTTTATCCTGGAGGATCTGGAATATAATCATGTGGATATTTCCCGGGTACTACTGGATGAGGAGGGGCGGTACAGCAGTTGCTGCCTTTCCCTCTCCGAAAAAGAAACGGGCACTCGGGTGTTTATTGGGCGCAGCAGCACAGTGCGTCCCATTACCCCCGATTTGTTGGATTATGACTACCTTGCCACCGCCAAGTGCATCCATCTTTCCGAAGGAGACGAGGGCAGCGCCGCTGCCGCTGCTTTTGGCAAGGAAAAGGGAATTCCTGTATCCTTTGATGGGGATCACTACAATAAAAAGATCGAGGCGCTCATTCCTCAGATCGATGTTTTTATCGGCTCAGAGTTCTTTCAGAGAGATCTCTTTGGCAGTCTTAGCATGGAGGAAAGCTGCCGGGAGATCGTAAAAATGGGACCGCATACCGCGATTTTTACCTTAGGAAAACGGGGTTGCGTGGGCTACACTCAAAAAGAGGGCTTCTTTGCCCTTCCCTGCTTTGATAACGTGACAGTGGTGGACACCACTGGCGCAGGGGATGTATTCCACGGCGCATATATCGTGGCCATGCTGGAAGGCCAGTCCGCCCGAGAGGCCTGCCGGTTTGCCAGCGCAGTTTCCGCCATTAAGTGCACCCGCATTGGTGGGCGCACCGGCATCCCCACCCGTCCCATTTTAGACCGTTTTTTGGAGACAGGCGAGATCGACGGCACAGAGCTGGATGAACGTCTGGCCTATTACCGCACAAAATTCTGACGACCCGGGGAATGGCCCCGATTTTCAGAGATGGGCAACCGCCCAAAGGAGAGTTGTATCATGAAAAATGCAGATAAGACCTTGCGGCTGGGCATCGTCCCTACCCGTCGGGAAGCGTTCAGCCATCCATTAGCTTTTGAACAAAAAAAAGAGATTATAGCCAAAATGCGGGAGTTAGAAAGCACTCTGCACTTTACCGGCGTGTATGTGGAGGACCTCAACGAAGAAGGACTCCTCATGCGGTATGACGAGGCCTTTACCGTAGCGGAAAAAATGCGGGAAGCCAAGGTGGACGCCCTGTTTATCCCCCATTGCAACTTTGGCGAGGAGAGCGCCGTTGCCCGTCTTGCCAAGGAATTGGATGTACCGGTACTCATTTGGGGTCCCCGTGACGGAGTGCCCAATGGGCTGGAGTGGCGTCCCACCGACAGCCAGTGCGGGATGTTCGCCTCCACCAAGGTATTGCAGCGGTATGGGGTCACCTTCTCCTATATTGAAAACTGCGAACTGGATTCTCCCATCTTCCAAAAGAAATTTGCTTCTTTCCTAGCTGTGGCACAGGTGGTCAAGGCCTTCCGCGGCCTGCGTATCGCTGTTATCAGCACCCGTCCTCAACCTTTCCTCAGTGTAATGGTCAACGAAGCCGAGCTTCTGGAAAAATTCGGCATCGAGCTGGTACCAGCAGAATCCGCTGTGATCTTGGCAATGATTAAACAGCAGATGGAAAACAAAGAGGCGCTGGAAAAACTGCTGGCAGAACTGGTGGAGAGCGGCTTGGATATTGAGCCACTTGGCGAGAAAAAGTACACTCTTGCCGCTATGGAACTGGGACTGATGGAGTTTGCCAAAAAGCACAACTGCTCCGCCATTTCCTGTGAATGCTGGACCATGTTCGCTAAGAATCTGGGGCTGGGAGCCTGCTTTATGCTGGGCGACCTCAACGACCGGGGCATCCCCGCCGCTTGTGAAAACGACATTCACGCCGCTATTGCCTCTGTGATGGCCACTGCCGCCGCACGGTACGCTTCCCCCTCCTTTGTGGCAGACCTGACCATCCGGCACCCGGAAAACGACAATGCCGAGCTTTTGTGGCACTGTGGCCCCTTTGCCAAATCGCTCATCCGCAAAAATGCCAAGGGCTATATCACCCCCCAGGGTAAGGGTTTTTACGAGATCGAGCACGGCGAGTATACCGTCCTGCGGTTTGACGGCCTGAAGGGGCAGTATTATCTCTTTGCCGGCACTGGCCACGGCGTGGAAGGCCCCCTCACCAACGGCAACTACCTTTGGCTGGAAACCGACAACTGGCCCAAGTGGGAGAAAAAGTTTATCTTTGGACCGTACATCCACCATGTGGTGGGCATCCCTGGCGACCATGTAGCGGTCATTCGGGAAGCCTGCCGATATCTGGGGCTGCATTTTGATTCCCCAGACGACCCCAACTTTGTGTATGATTTAACGTAAACAAAACATCCGCCTGCTGCCTTCAAAATGGCAACAGGCGGATATTATTTTGCTCTTTGCGGGGCAACTCCGTATTAAAATTTAGCCAACACCAAAGTATCTCCCGGCAGGATCTCCGTCTCCCCGTTGGGAATAATGGTTTCCGCTTCCCGCTTGACCAGCACCACCAGTACTTTTCCAGCATCAATCTCTTTTAAGGGCTTTCCAGTCCATTTATGGCTTTTATCCACGTTGATCTCATACAAATACAGGTTCCGCCGGTTCTCAAACTCCCGAGCCGCCGCTACCAGCAAATCGCCCGGCA
>CALWIS010000180.1 GCA_944380795.1 uncultured Clostridia bacterium
AGCATTATCAATGCCAGCCTGATCTTTTTCGGCGAGTTCATGCTTGTCCAGCCGAGCTTTAGCATCGGCTAAAGCCTTTTTCAGTGTTTCAACACTGGAATCAGTGTAATTGCTGAGGTCCATGCTGCTGATGGTGTTGAAGGCCTCACGGAGCTCTGTCTTATCTACCTTGTTCAGCAGAGCGTCCTGAGCATCCAGAAGGGTGTTCAAAGCATTGTCAACCGTAGCCTGGTCTTTTTCGCTGAGCTCTTGGTTTGCCAGTACGGCCTTAGCATCTGCCAGAGCCTTCTGCAGCTTTTCAACACTGGAGCCCACATAATTGCTTAGATCCATGTTGCTGATGGTATCTACAGCCTTCTGAAGTTCAGCCTTGTCTGCCTTTTTCAGCAGTCCGTGCATAGCATCTAGCAGGTCCTGGGATACTGTTTTCAAATCTTTGGCATCGTTAGCCAATACAGCGATTGCCTTTTCTTCACCCAGAGCTGCTTTGGCAGCGTTCAGAGCATCTTGCAGTTTTTTCCAAGAACTGGGGACATACTGATCAGGATTTTTGATGCTCTCTACGAATGCATCTGCTTCATCCACCAGCAGCGCCAATTCTTCTTGGGTTCCCTGGGTGACCCCAAGATCCCAAATGGTTTCCGTCAGGGTTTTCCAAGCAGCATCCACATCTTCCTGAGAAGCAGTGGGATTTTCTAATAAAGTATTGGCTTCCTCAATGGCTTTTTCCAAACGGGCCTTATCCTCTTCGGAAACGTCATCGGTGTTTAAGTTTTGGGCAAAGTCATAAGCGCCCTGCAGTACATCTTTGTTGGTGCGGATTACAATAACAGTTGCAGTTGCCTTGCAGTCGGGATTCTCCACCGAAGTGGCGGTAACGGTCATCTTGGTAGCGGTTTCATCGGTACCCAGGAACAACTGTCCATTGGTAATCATGGTTTCATCGCTGGTATTTCCAGAAATAGTCCAGATTACTTCCTGATTGGTGGTGCCGGAGACTTCAGCAGTAAATTGCCCTTTCTGACCAGGGTTCTTATCTACTGTAAGCTCACCAGGTTTGATGGTCACAGTAATGTCGGGTTCTACGATCTCTTCGGTAACGGTTACAGTAGCAGTAGCGGACTTGCTTTCGTCCAGTTTGGAAGTAGCTGTAATGGTAAGAGTTTTGGCGGTTTCTTCCACAGAGATACGCAGAGTTCCGTCATTCTTTATGGTGGTATTGGCACTCTTGGCTCCCTCTACCTTCCAAGTAACGGCCTGGGTAGGATCACCTTCACCAGTAACGACGGCAGTGAATTTCTGGGTAGCTCCACGGCCCAGCTCAACGGTTTCGGGGGTAATGGCAACCTTGGTTACCGTAGCGCCGGTATTTTCAATCAGATTGCGTACAGAAGCTTCCAGCTTAATGCGTGCCTGCTCCACTTCAAATTCATTGGAATCATCGGCCTTGACCATGGCAGTGCACTTGTCCAGTTCGGCCTTAAAGGCGGCGTAGCTGGTAGCAGTGTAATTATTCTCGGGATATTGTTTGGCGAAGGTGGTTACCAGTTCGTTAAGACGCTGGGTGTCGGCCTTGCCGCGCAGGTTCGCATAGGCAGTTGCCAGCTTGGCGCGGGCGGCTTCTGCGGTGGAAACATCCACTCCCTGCAGGTTTTTGGCTTCGTTCAGTGCTTCAGAGAATGCCTTCCAGGAAGCGGAAGTACAGTCACCCTGTGTATAAGCGCTGCATTTTGCAATCAATTCCTCCAGACCGCTCATATCAGCGGTGAGGGACATAGCATCCTGATAGGAAACGCTGAACCGCTGGGAATTGGGGCGTCCAGATACAAATACTTCGTAGTAGACCTTGCCGGCTCCGCTGGCTTGCAGCGGTACACCAGAAATGGAAACCTTGCCGTCCTTAGCAGGGGTAGAGAACAGAATGGGATGGTCGGCCTTTTCATCGGCATATACCTTTACTTCAGCGCCTTCAGGCAGATTGGAGAGATTCAGTATGCCGTAGCGGCTGCGAAGCTGAGCACCACGGACAGAACCGGAAAGAGTAGCCTTGGGTTCGTCAATAGGAGTGCCGGTTTCGGGAGCATATTCCACGCTGTAACGGGCACTGTGAAGGATTTCGCCGCCGGATTCATCCAAGATCTCATAGAACAGGCGGCCGCCTTCTGGCTTCAAATTCAGCTTTTCAAATTTGGCGATACCTACAGAGCGCTGCTTGTAAGATTCATCGGGCTGCTGGGCCTTTACTTGGGCAATGGGGTCTTCAGCTTCCAGACTGTCATACAGCTTCACAACGCCGGTGTTTTCACTGATGGTGCCCCCCGGATACTGGCCGGTAGTATAGAGCATACCCACATTGTCCACTACCACGGTATCGGTTGCACCGCTGTTGTTATGGACGGTTACGTTACGTGCCAGGGGAGTAGCAGGAGCGGACACAGAAATCACACCAGGATTCTCATATACCTGGAACTCATACACGCGGATTGCATGCCAGGGGCTGTTGTCACTCTGGGTAACATTCAGCTTGATGTAACGGGCCTTAATCGGTTTGGACAAATTGCGGTCGGTGACGTTCTGCTTATTACCGGTAACAGAATCAGCCGGAGTAAACTGCATACTCTGCACCCGTGCGCGGCTGGCGCCGTCATCACCAGTAAGGAGCGGCTTGCCATCATCAGCGGCATAGGAGAGGTCAAAGGCCACGGTATTCATGTCTACGCCTTCGCCAGCTCCACGGGCATTGGCATGATATACTACCCATCTCTGGATATCTACTTCTTTGCCAAGGTCAATAACAGCATAACCGGGAACAGAGTTAGAGCACCACTTGGAATTGGGGATTACGCCGTCGTTGATTTTATCCACAGGACCGTCAGCCACGCAGGTTACGCTGGAAACAGCAGGCTGACCTAGGGCAAGGTTTTCACCCATATCGGGAATATGGACAAAGGAATTTTCGGGCATATTCTTCCAATCAATGGAGAAGGTGGTGGCTTCACCCTTTACACCGTTTTCGGTATAGGGAGTGATCTCAAAGGTAGCTGCCTTTTCATCTTCCAGGCGTTCGTATTTGCCCAGATAGAAAGCGTCACTGGGGGTAGCGCCTACAAATTCACGTTCGCCGCTAGGAAGTACGCGATGGATCATGTACAGGAAAGCATTGTCAGCCTTTTCCCAGTAAATACGGGCTTCCATTTGAATGTCGGTGGGATAAATCACTTCATCCAAAGTCACTTTAGAAACGGCTGCGGGAGCGGTATTGTTGGTGGTAAACGCCATGCGGCCAACATTCATGGAGTAATCGGAGACTCCTTCGGGAGCATTATACCGCAGGGAAATGGCGATGGCACGTTTGCCTGCGTCGCCGGACAGGTCCACAGTAGCGGTGTTCCACTGGCCGTTGGAGGTGACTTCGACAGGATAGAACTTGAAGTTCTCGTCGGAGTAATCATCGCCAAAGCACAGGCCCAGTTCCATATCTACGCCGCCCTTGGGAGCCTTGTAGGTAATACTGAACTTGGAAGAATCGGTGATGTCCAGCTGAGAGCTGTACAGCTTGATATGGTTGGCCTTATTGGCATCCATGCTGCCATATACCTTCATGGAAGTGCCGCCCCACCATGCGTCGTCAAAATCGATCTTGGCGGAGAGCTTCTGGCCTTCGGAATCAATGATCCAGCGCCAGGTGGGAAGTACGTCGGTGAGAGAACGGTTGTACCATCCGTCTTTCTTGCCGGTGACCACACCGTTCTCGTAGAATTTATAGCCGTTACCGGTGGTGAAGTTGGTAACAAAATCGGTGCCGATAACCGGGGTCTTATCTGCAACCATGCTGGCAAATCCGCAGAATTCATCATCGGGACGGTCGGTAGAGGAAGGATCAAAGCTGGGGCCTACCCACAGTTTCTGGTCCTGGACGTTTATAAAATCATCGGAACTCTTGGACTGAGTCAGAGTGACAGTAGGAGCCAAGATACCCAGAGAGATCTTCAGAATGCCGTTTTCATCCAAACGGGCATGATAGTCGCCGCCTTTGGTTCCGCTCATACCGGACATAGGCCAGTATTCCCAGGTGGAGTGGATGTTCCAGGGGTCAACGCCCATCTGCTGTGCAGCTTCAATGGTGCTGTCCACATTGCCGTTACCACTCATATCCAGCCACCATTCGTCGGTAACCCGGGTATCGCCGTCCTGCATCCAGTTTTGAATGCTGGTTTCGTTGAGGGAGCCGGAACCATTGTACCAGGAAATGGTGAAGTTATCGGGCTTCTTCTTCTGGATATAAGCCAGGAATTCTTTAAATCCCGCTACGCCTGTACCGGACTCTGCGTTGAAGATATAGCCGTCAAATCCATAGTACTGGGCAATTTCAATGAGCTTGTCCGCTGCAATAAAGTTGCCGTTTTCGTCTTTTTCTACCAGCTCCTGCACAAAGCGGTTGCCGTATGTAGAGTCGCCCCAGGGGATAAAGATGGTGCCGGTAGCGGGTACACCATTACGGTGAGCGGAGTCGATATGCTCAGGGGAAGGAATGGCGATGGGGCCTTCGCCGGAGGAGCCGCCCCAGAAGTTGTAGGTATCTACATACTGGAAGTTGTTAAAGGCATACACAAAATCGCCGCTGCCGCCTTGGGAGGCAGCTTCACTGGCCCGGGCGTTGGACATAGCAAGAGGCATGACCTTGGCGTCACGAGAGGCTAAAGGATTCACATTGGGACCCATCCAGCGGTCACGCAGGGGAATGGAACCACGATTATACCGAGCATCGGGATCGTTGTCCGGGCTCCAGTTTTTTAGTTCATCGATCTGGAAACAGGAACCGTAGGGCTGGAGGCTTTCGTTCTGGTAGTAGAACTGGTTCCCAATGGGGAGAGGCTCCGGCCAGTAGCCCAGTCCTGCCGCAGATACGGATGTGGAGGACAGCGTGCTTAGAGAAGACGCTGCCATCAATCCGGCCAGCAGACAGGCAAGGACCCGATTTTTTGTTTTTCTCATCGTCTCACTTTCCTTTCTCAACAACAGTCTTACACAACAAATTGGGAAATAATCCCAAAACATAGGAATGTAATCATTAAATCACGGCGATACTAAAAAAAGAATATAACAAACTATATTTAGTAGTCAAAAAACATCACAAAAAATATAAAATTTAGTTGAATCAAAGGCGCAAACAATACAAAAAATACACAATTATGTATCGTTTGTGGTAAAATGATACTCGAAAAAATCAAATCTTCAACACTCAAAACGTGCTGGTATTTTTAACCGAAATCATGGGGAGGGAGAAGGGGAGTTTGGTGTTTTATCAGCAAACTTTGAGGAATGTTCCGGTTTCATTGACTTTTTGGGAAAGTAACGGTAAAATATATAAACAGCAAGATACCAGAAAAGCCGTTTTTGCGCGTGTACACCGGCTTTTAACCAGATTGTATGGGAGGCATATCTTTTGTTCAGTATTTTAAAAGAGCATCGGCATAACGCCAAACAGATCATGATGCTTGCCCGGACGGAGCTGAAGAAGGATTACAAAGGGGCCTTTTTAGGAGCAGGCTGGGCTTTGGTAAAGCCGCTTTTTACCCTGTTTATCTATTGGTTTGCTTTTGATGTGGGCCTGCGGGCTGGTGGGACCATCGATGATATCCCACGCTTTACCTTTATGCTTCCGGGCTTTATCCCGTGGTTTTTTATCAGTGACAGTATTCTGTTTGGTTCCCAGTCTATCCGGAAAAACCGGCAGTTTGTGGTCAAAATGCACTTTCCGGTATCCAACATTATGACATTTACGTTGTTGGCTAAATTCTATGTGCATTTGGTATTGACAGTCCTGATGGTGGTGTTCCTGTGCTTTACAGGATATATCCCCAATATGTATGCGCTGCAGTTCCTATATTACTGCCCGCTGATGTTCCTGTTTTTCCTGGCTCTTTCTTGGTCGACTGCTCCTATGAGTGCCTTTAGCCGGGACTTTGAAAACCTGATCAAATCCATCATGACCGGCTTATTCTGGCTGTCCGGTGTAGTTTGGAATACCTACGATCTCCCGGTTCCGTGGCTGAAAAACCTGATGCTTTGGAACCCCATCAACTATTTTGTCAACGGTTACCGTAAGTCTTTTGTAACCCACCATTGGTTTTGGGAATATCCGGAAGAAACCATTATTTTCTTTGTGGAGTTCGTGGTGATCATTCTTTTGGGAATTTATAACTATAACCGCCTTCGTAAGAAGCTGCCGGATGTACTGTAAGGGGGCATATGAAAATGGCAGATACACAGCCCGCTGTAATTTTTGACCATGTAACCAAAGAGTATACCCTGTATCGGGACAATAAAGAGCAGTTTCTTTCCCTGTTTGTTCACTTTAAAAACCTGAAAAAGCATCTGGCGCTGCAAGATGTAACGCTGACGATCCAAAAAGGGGAGTCGGTTGGAATCATCGGAAACAATGGCGCCGGTAAATCCACTATGCTGAAAATGATTACCGGGGTGTCCTTTCCCACCAGCGGCACCGTGACGGTAAACGGCCGGGTGGCCGCATTGCTGGAACTTACTGCTGGTTTTTCTGATGAGATGACTGGACGGGAAAACATTTATCTCAAGGGATATCTGCTGGGGCTGACAGATGACTATATCCGCACCATTGAGGAAAAGGTTATTGATTTTGCCGAGCTGGGGGACTATATCGACCAGCCGGTGCGCACCTATTCCAGCGGTATGAAAATGCGTTTGGGCTTTGCTGTGAATGTAAACACCGACCCTGAGATCTTGGTGGTAGACGAGGCTTTGAGCGTTGGCGACGCTAATTTTAAAAAGAAGTGTAAGGCAGCGATTGCCGATATCATCAAGAAGGGAACCACAGTCCTCTATGTCAGCCATTCCCCGCAGGGCGTAAAGGAGATCTGTACCCGTGCCATTTATTTGGTAAAGGGTAAGGTGGTTTTTGACGGCCCGGTAGATGAGGCTTTGACCATGTATGAAAAACAAAATGCCAAAAAGCCTCCGGCTAAAAAGGCATAATCAGGAGGTGCTGCAAAATCCAGGTGTTTTGCGGCACCTCTTTTTCACAGTTTGCAAAAGGTTATTTTCGCAAGTGGTGTTATGAGAGAGGAGCTGCTATGTATGAGCCCATCGGCAAAAAGAAGAGAAGAGATCCTGAAGGTTTTAAAAGATAGCCAAGAGCCAATCAGTGCATCTGTGTTAGCCGGACGCTTTTCTGTGAGCCGCCAGATTATTGTGGGGGACATTGCCCTGCTTCGAGCGGCTGCGCATGATATTGCTGCCACTCCCCGAGGCTATATATTGCAGAAAAAAGGTACAGAACAGGAAACGGTTACCATTGCCTGCCGCCACAACGACCAGATGCTTGCCCAAGAGCTGTATACTGTGGTGGACAATGGCTGCGGCCTGCTGGATGTCATTGTAGAGCATCCATTATACGGGCAAATCTCCGGTAGTCTGCAAATTTTTTCCCGATATGATGCAGATGCTTTTTTGCGTAAATTGGAGGAGAATCGAGCGAATCCTCTTTGTGCCCTGACAGGTGGAATCCACCTCCACACGCTGTCTTGCCCTTCGGAGGATGCGTGCCGGCGGGTACTGGAAGGTTTGCGGCAGCAAGGAATCCTTTTTGAAAAGCTGGACGAGCTGGATTGATTAAAAATAGAAAGCGCTGATGTCGTTCATCCCCATAGAAGCAAAACACCCCCCTCTGCCCGTCAAGGTAGAGGGGGTGTTGCGAAAAGAGCGGTTATTCACTGCTTCTTGGCGCCGCAAGAGCAAGAGCGCGCCTCTCTGTCCAATTCCTAATTACACTCATAAATTTATGGTTTTCAAGATACACCTACGCTGGAGTATTCCAGTCGTTGCAGATTCAAAAGATACCCTGTTTTTTTATAGATACAGCAACAGAGTGGGCTGTCTGATGATCTGGATTTTTTAGTAATAAAAAAGAAATATTTTTTTGATGCTTTTACAAGAATTTAGGTGTATACTGGAAAACAATGGCGAAGCAGGAAAAGGTTGCTTTCCTTCTTTTCGTCAGACCACCTATTCAGCAAACAGCAGTATCAATAATAAGTTTAAAATTGGGAGAGTGCGGTATGGACCACTGTGAGGAGTATCAAAAGGGGGTCTCCATGGAGGAGACATCCAAAAAAGAAAATATGGCACGTTATCAACGGCGCCGGAAAATCGTCAGTGTGTGTTCTCTGATAATTCTGATTGCCTTTTTTGTAGGGATCACATTATGTGTGGGAAAACCCATGATTGAAAATCTTCGCAATCCAGAAGGGTTTCGTGCATGGGTGGATGACCATGGCCCTTGGGGACGGTTGGTTTTTTCCGGTATGATGACCCTACAGGTAGTAGTTGCCATGATTCCCGGCGAACCGTTGGAAATTGCGGCGGGCTATGTGTTTGGAAATATAGAAGGAGTGGGGCTGTGTCTGCTGGGAGCCGCTATGGGTACTGCGGTGATCTTTGGCTTTACCAAAATATTTGGCGTCAAGATGGTAGAAGCTTTTGTTTCCCGAGAAAAGATCGAATCTATCCGTTTTTTGCATAACCCGGAGAAGCGAAATATATTGGTGTTTATCCTGTTTTTCATTCCCGGTACGCCTAAGGACGTGATTACTTATTTTATCGGCCTCACCTCCATGCGGTTACATACTTTTTTGTTGTTGTCTTCTATAGGAAGGATCCCCTCCATTATCACCTCCACTGTCGTTGGCAATGCTTTGGGCAACCAGAATTATATGGCGGCGGTGCTGGTGTTTGTGGTCACTGGACTTGCTGCAGCGATAGGAATGTGGATCTATCACGTGATATGCAACAAAAAAGCGCATAAAAATAATATTATAGTGCCGCAGGAGTGAAAGAACTTTTGATTTTTTGAATAGGGGGAGAAGTGAAACCGTGAATATCAAGGATATTTATAAAATTGAGGATGAAACAGAACAGATTCAGAAAATTTATGAGTTTTTTGATGAGGACAAAAGGCTCAATCGCTCCAAGGCGGCACAGGTGGAGTTTTTGACGAACATTTCTTATATCGAGCGTTATTTGAAGCCCGGAGCAAAAATTCTGGATGTAGGTGCCGGCGCAGGAGAATACAGTCTGTACTTTGCAAGAAGGGGCTATGCAGTTTCTGCCTTAGAACTTGCAGACAGAAATATCCAAGCGTTTCAAAAGAAGATCCAAAAACAGGATAAAATTGATTTAGTTCAGAGAAATGCTTTGGATTTAAGCCGGTATGCTTCTGACTCTTTTGATGTAGTATTGGTTTTTGGTCCGCTCTATCACTTACATAAGGAGTCTGACCGTCAAAAATGCATAGAAGAAGCCAAACGAGTTTGCAAACCAGAAGGGGTATTGTTTTTTGCGTTTATCTCTAACGATATGGTCATATTAACAGAGTTTGTAAATAACAAAGACTATTTCTTGAAAGGTGACTACAACAAAGAAACCTTTCGCTTAAATGATTTTCCTTTTGTTTTTGCTACAGCGGATCGCGCTCGGGAAATGCTTTTGTCCAGGAAAATTAAAATTTTGCATGAAGTTGCTTCTGATGGAGTAAGTGAATTGTTGGAAGAAAAAATTAACCAAATGGATGAAGACAGCTATAGGCAATATCTTCGCTATCACTGGTATATTTGTGAAAAACCGGAATTTCTGGGGATGACCAATCATTTGCTGTTTGTTGGACAAAAATAAGCAATAGCTGGAAACTGTTCAGAAAAAATTGAGAAAGCTTTCTGCTGCCGCATGGTGGTGCAGAAAGCTTTCCTTTTTGGATGGGGGTATAGAGTGCAAGAAATTACCCGGCTTCACAAAAAATGTCTGATGATGTCCGGTGAAATCTATGTTACAATAAAAGAAAATATGTTTCCACCCGCCTGCCCGTTGCATGGCGGTAAAATCAAGGAGGTAATCCATTTATGTCTGAGAAAAAGCAGATGACACATAAGCAGGCAATGGAGCTGGCACGGGAGCTGGTATCCAAAATGACCATCGAGGAACGGGCATTTCAGCTCAATTATCGCGCCCCCGCCATTCCCCGGCTAAATATCCCTGAATACAACTGGTGGAATGAGGCCCTCCACGGCGTAGCCCGGGCAGGCGCCGCCACTATGTTCCCTCAGGCGATTGCTATGGCTGCTTCCTTTGATGAGGAGATGCTCCAACAGGTGGGCGATGTGATCTCCACAGAAGGACGTGCTAAATATAATGCCTATAGCAGCGAAGGGGACCGTGATATTTACAAAGGCTTGACCTTCTGGTCCCCCAATGTAAATATTTTCCGAGATCCTCGTTGGGGCCGCGGTCATGAGACTTATGGTGAGGACCCCTATCTTACCTCCCGCATGGGTGTCTCTTTCATCAAAGGCGTTCAGGGTGAGGGGAAGTACCTGAAAGCCGCTGCTTGTGCCAAGCACTTGGCAGCACACAGCGGCCCGGAAAATATCCGGCATGAGTTCAACTCTGTGGTAAGCAAAAAAGATTTGGAAGAAACCTATCTGCCCGCTTTTGAGGCCTGTGTCAAAGAGGGCGATGTAGAGAGCGTGATGGGAGCCTATAACCGGGTCAATGGAGAGCCTTCCTGCGGCAGCCATACCCTGTTGCAAGAGACCCTTCGGGATAAATGGGGGTTTGAAGGCCATGTAGTTTCTGACTGCGGCGCGATTATGGATTTCCATCAGTTCCATAAGATTACCAAAACTGCCACAGACTCCGCGGCACTGGCACTGAGCAATGGCTGCGACCTGAACTGCGGCAATGTCTATCTCCACCTTCTGGAAGCCCTCCAGGAAGGCAAGATCACCGAGGAGCAGATCACCACTTCCTGCGAGCGGGTCATGGCTACCCGGTTCCGACTGGGTATGTTCAGCGATGACTGCGAATATGACCAGATCCCCTATTCTGCCAATGATACCAAGGAGCACCATGAGCTGGCTATCCGTGCCGCCTGCAAGTCTATGGTGCTGCTGAAAAATAATGGTATCCTGCCGCTGAATGCAGAAAAGCTCAACACCTTGGCTGTGATCGGCCCCAACGCCGACAGCCGCGAGGTGCTGTGGGGCAATTACCATGGCACTGCTTCCCGCAATATCACTGTGCTGGATGGCATTCAGGATATGGTGGGCGATAAGGTGCGCGTGTACTATTCTCAGGGCTGCCCGCTGTATCAGGATGCAGCCGAGGGCGGACTGGCCCGCAAGGACGACCGTATCGCAGAGGCTGTGCATATTGCCAAGATGGCCGATGCTGTCATCCTGTGCATGGGTTTGGACGGCAAGTTTGAGGGTGAGGACGGCGACGCCAACAATCCCTATGCTTCCGGCGACAAGACCAGCCTGACCCTGCCCGGACGCCAGATGGCCCTCCTGCGGGCTGTACTGGATACCGGAAAGCCGGTGATCTTGCTGCTGGGCACCGGTAGTGCTCTTTCCTTTGAAGGCGAAGAAGAGCGCTGCGCTGCCGTACTGAATATGTGGTATCCCGGCGCCCTGGGCGGCAAGGCCGTGGCACAGGTGCTCTTTGGCGAATCCATGCCCTCTGGTAAACTGCCTGTTACCTTCTACCACACCACCGAGGAACTGCCGGACTTTACCGATTATTCCATGAAGGGCCGCACCTATCGCTATATGGAGCAGGAAGCATTATATCCCTTTGGATATGGCCTGACTTATGTGCCCTTTGAAGCCTCAGACCTTTCCGTTAAGGTAAATGGGGAAGAAGCTGATGTGACCCTGACTGTGAAGAATCTGGGAGATCGCACTGCTTCACAGACCGTGCAGGTGTATGTAAAGGATCTGGAATCTTCCTTTGCGGTGCGTAACCACAGCCTGAAGGCGTTCCGCTGTGTGGAATTGGAAGCCGGTGAGAGCCGCACTGTGACCCTGCATCTGGACCGCAGAGCCTTTGAGGCCGTCAACGAAGAGGGCGAGCGTATTTTAGGCAGCCATAAGTTCCGCATTTATGCCGGTTTCAGCCAGCCGGACGCCAGAAGTGTGGCTCTGATGGGCATGGCTCCGCTGGAGACGGAAATTTCCCTGTAAGTATCTTTTTACTGGAATCCTCTTGACAAATGGAGAATTTTACAGCAAACTGAAACATAAAGAGCAAGGGGGGAAGAGATTTCCCCCATCATGGGAGGCAGTAAACAAATGGAGTATTTGATAGGTGTAGACCTGGGTACCAGCGGTACCAAAACGGTTCTGTTTGATACGGCTGGCAATGTGATTGCCAGTAAAACGGTGGAGTACCCTCTGTATCAGCCCCAGAACGGCTGGGCAGAGCAGGAGCCGGCGGACTGGTGGAATGCTACCGCCGTGACCACCAAAGCGGTGATTGAGGAAAGCGGTATCAATCCTGCGGATATTCGGGGCGTGGGCCTTTCCGGCCAGATGCACGGCCTGGTGATGCTGGACAAAGAGGGCAATGTGCTGCGGCGTTCCATCATCTGGTGCGACCAGCGCACCGCTGCCGAGTGCAAAGAAATCACCGAAAAAGTAGGGGCGGAGCGGCTCATTGAGATCACCGCCAACCCCGCCCTCACCGGCTTTACCGCATCCAAGATTCTATGGGTGCGCAACCACGAGCCGGAGCTGTACGCAAAGTGCGCCCACATCCTCCTGCCCAAGGACTATGTGCGGTATATGCTCACCGGCGAATTCGCTACCGAGGTCTCCGATGCTTCTGGTATGCAGCTGCTGGACGTACCGAACCGCTGCTGGAGCGATGAAGTGCTGGAGAAGCTGGACATTGACAAGTCTCTGCTGGCAAAGGTCTATGAATCCCCCGAGGTTACTGGCTATATCACCCCCGAGGCCGCAGCTCTCACCGGCCTGAAGGAAGGCACCCCCGTGGTGGGCGGCGCAGGCGATAACGCTGCTGCAGCGGTGGGTACCGGTGTGGTGGAAGACGGTAAGGCGTTTGTCACCATCGGCACCAGCGGCGTGGTGTTTGCCCACACCTCCGATATTTCCATCGACCCCAAGGGCCGCGTGCACACCTTCTGCTGCGCCGTTCCCGGCTGCTGGCACGTGATGGGCGTTACCCAGGGAGCGGGCCTGTCTCTCAAGTGGTACCGGGACAACTTCTGCACCGCTGAGATGGAAACCGCCAAGGGCATGGGCAAGGACCCCTACTTCCTCATGGACCAGCAAGCAGCAAGAGTGCCCATTGGCTGCAACAAGCTGTTGTACCTGCCGTACCTCATGGGCGAGCGTACCCCGCACCTGGACCCGGACTGCCGGGGCGTGTTCTTTGGCCTGTCCGCCATCCACACCAAGTACGATATGCTCCGGGCTGTGATGGAGGGCGTCACCTTCTCCCAGCGGGACAGCGTGGAAGTGCTGCGGGAAATGGGCGTAGAGCTCAAGGAGATGCTGGCCTGCGGCGGCGGCGGAAGCAGTCCCCTGTGGCGGCAGATGCTGGCGGATACCTTTAACTGCGAGGTCAAGACGGTAGTTTCCAAGGAAGGTCCGGCGCTGGGCGTTGCCATTCTGGCCGGCGTAGGCGCAGGGGTATACAAGAGCGTGGAGGAAGGCTGTCGTGCAGTCATCCGCACCAATCCGCCTCAGCCCCCAGTGGCAGAGAATGTGCCTGAGTATGAGAAATTCTACCAGATTTACCGCAGATTGTATCCGGCCCTGAAGGATTCCTATCAGGCGCTGGCTGCATTATAAATTTTTGATTTTTGGGAAAGAGGGAAAGTTGTCATGAAAATTCAAAATGTTATGGATGAATCCTTCCGCCAATACGGCAAGGTCATCACCGATCTGGATTGCACCCAGCTGATTGAGGAAATGGGGAAGACCCCTGCTCCCGATGGTGAGGTCATCTATGTGCCCAGTGCCCCAGAGCTGGAAGCCCTGCCGGTGTTTGCACAACTGCGGGACCGTGTGTACGGCGGTATGCCTATCCAGTTGGGATACTGCAACGGCGATAACAATAAGCTAAACGCCTTGGAATATCACCGGGATTCCGAGATCAATGTGGCCTGTACCGATGCGATCCTCTTGATTGGCCGGGAACAGGATATGAACCCCAAGACTTATGAGTACGATACCGCCAAGGTGGAAGCTTTCTTGGTGCCTGCCGGTACGGTCATCGAGGTGTACGGCACCACTCTGCACTATGCTCCCTGCAATGCCGGCGGAAAGTTCCGTATGGTGGTAGTATTGCCTAAGGGAACGAACCTGCCGCTGCAGGCTGTCCCGGAAAAGAAGGGCGAGGACGCGCTGCTGTTTGCTGTGAACAAGTGGCTCATTGCCCATCCTGAAAGCGGACTGGAGAAAGCAGGGGCCTTTATGGGTCTGAAAGGCGAGAATATCACCCTATAAGCAGATGGTATCAGCCGGGGTATTTCGGTTTACGGAATGCCCCGGCTTTTCTTGTTGCCTTTAGGCATAACAAAACCCCTGGTTCTACCAGGGGTAAATAAAAAAGCCTTGGCAAATAAAACCTCCGTGCTACAATCGAGGTGGTTTGGCAACCGCATCACGAAAAAGCAAGGAGGTTTTACACAAGTGAAAAATGAAGTAAAACATACGGCGCACTCTAGCTACCGGTGTGAATACCATCTGGTATTTGCACCGAAGTACCGTCGGAAAGTGATTTATAAGGCATTACGCAAGGATATCATCGAAATCTTTAAAAAGCTGTGCAAGGAGATGAAAGTAGAGATCATCGAGGGAGAGGCATGTCCGGATCACATTCATATTTTAGTGAGTATCCCGCCGTACATGAGTATAGCACAGTTCGTGGGGACGCTCAAGAGTAAAAGTGCATTGATGATTTTCGATAGACACGCAAATCTGAAATACAAATATGGAAGCCGAAATTTCTGGTGTAGGGGTTACTTTGTGGATACGGTAGGAAAGAATGCGAAGATGATCCAAGAATATATCCAAAACCAGCTGGAAGAAGATTTGGAGAGTGACCAAATTTCTCTCAAAGAGTATATGGACCCGTTTACGGGTAGCAAGAGAAAGTAGGAAAAAGAAAACAGCCGCTTTTAGCGGCTGCCTGTAATAGTGATGCGATGACAAATCCTCGGTACCCCTTTAGGGGTCAGCAAGTACTGACCCCTCTGGGGTCTGAGCAAACCACTAGTTTACTAGTGGTTTTGATTATGTGTTATCATTCACCAAAAAGATTAAAAAATTCACAGATTGATTGCGGAATCTGTATTGTAGATTGTTGATTTTTATGCTATCATTATAGCTACGGCCGCCGGAAACGATGGCTGGAAATCACGGCGTTATGGCCGATAGACGGGAGCAAAAAGCTAATGAAGAGAATAATCGCGTGGCTGGCGGCGTTGGTGTTGCTGGCAGCCTCCATACCGGTATGTTTTGCCGACGTTACCACAGAAAAGACCAAGGTAGAGTTGGAAGATCTGGATATGACTGTGGAAGTGCCGGAAGGAGTCTATGTATTTACTGCGGAGACAGATGCCCTAAGCGGTGACTGGCTGTTGGCGGGATATGAAGACAGCGTGGAAAAACTCAAGACATTTGAAGAGGACGATTCCGGTAATGTGCTGGCTATGGAGTTGGTGGCAGAGGATAAATCCTTTACCATCGCCATCAGCCGTAAGTATTCCGACCAGACCCGGGAATATTTTAACCTGAATGATGTCAGTGACGAGAAATATCAGGAGCTTATTGATTCCAATACCTTTGTAGATGAAGAGTATGGGGTCACTGCCAAAGCTCAGGCCTATGACCACGACCAGATCCCGTTTTTCCGAGTGGATTTGGAGGGAAAAGCCAATGATACCCCCATCTGGGAGACCTGTTATGGAACCATCGCCAACGGATTCAGTATTTCTGTGGATATGTACAGCAATCAGGAGCTCACAGAAGAACAGCAGCAGATTTTGAAAGATATGGTGGACAGCATCCATATCACTAAATTTTACGACAAGCCTACCCAGCAGCAAATGATGATGCAGATGGTGGGTATGCTGTTGCCCATGATCGCTGTGATCGTACTGATTATCATTTTCATCATCGTTACCCGTGTACATGTTAAGAGAAGCGAGCGGAGAAAGAGCGAGATCGGTGATAAGTTAGTGGCCTATCGCAAGGAACAGGCAGCAAAAGCAGCGCAGCCCGATTATGTACCGCCAAAGGATCTGCTTGAAAACGATACCTTCTGCAGCGATGTTGCCGTGAAACGGTTCTGTCAATTCCATTCTTTCCGGAAAAACCTGTTCCGGAACAGCGTGTTCCTGCTGTTGGGTGTGGCCAGCGTGGTGATGGCAATCGTATATGACGACAACTGGTTCATGCGGTTGCTGTTGGCTGCTTTGGGTGTCTACATGATCGTACAGCCCTTCCTGGCTATGGATAAAATGACCAAAACAGAGATCGGTGTATATAAGAAAGCACGCACCCGGGACGCCCACTATACTTTCCGGGAGGAGGATTTCCGCATTTCCGGTATCCAGTCCCCTATGCTGTACCCCTATTTTCAAATCCTGGACGCTTATGAGGATAAGGATTTCTTCTATCTCTACTATACCGACGACCGCGCCTATCTGGTAGACAAGAACGGATTTACCCAGGGTGAAGCAGCAGAGCTCCGCAAATTGTTAAAAGAGCGGCTGGGGAAAGTTTGCCACTGGAAATAATTTTTCATCCATAAACATAAAAGCCGCCCTGCTTTAGTATGTTGGGCGGCTTTTTGTATGGAGAGAGCAAAGGGGATAGTTGCCCTTGCTATGGAAACGTGGTATAATAAGCTTCGATTTCACCATGAGAGGAGGAGGACAGGATGGATGTACGTCCGGGCGATATTCTTCAAATGAAAAAAAGCCACCCCTGCGGCAGCAAGACCTTCCTGGTTCTGCGCTCCGGGATGGATTTTAAGATTCGCTGTACCGGCTGCGGCCATGAGGTCATGGTGCCCCGGCTCAAGTGCGAAAAGAATATCAAAAAGATAATCCGGGAAGAAAAGCCCGAGGAATTATAGCATTTCCGCAAATAATAATATAGAGAATATGTATTTGCGGAAAGGAAATGAAACATGTTTGAAAAGTTAGAGATCTTCTGCAAACGGTTGGAGGAGATCAACCAAAAGCTGTGTGACCCTTCTGTGTTGGCAGATACTGCACAGTATACCGACCTGTTAAAAGAGAGCAGCAGCATCACCCCTATTGTGGAAAAATACCGCCAGTATCGAGCAGCGGTGCAGCAGGAATCCGATGCGCTGGAAATGCTTGCGGAAAACGATAAGGAGCTCCACGAGCTGGCCCAGGAGGAATTGGCTCAGGCCCGCGCCGATATTGAGACTTTTACCGAAGAATTGAAGCTGCTGCTTTTGCCTAAGGACCCCAACGATGAGCGCAGTGTCATTGTGGAGATTCGCGGCGGCGCCGGAGGAGAGGAAGCCGCGCTGTTTTCGGCGGTGTTGTACCGGATGTACTCTATGTATGCGGAATCCCGCCGTTGGCAGACCGAGCTTTTAAATGTGAACGAGACGGAGTTGGGGGGCTTTAAGGAAATCAGCTTCATGATTCACGGAGAAGGAGCCTATTCCCGTCTGAAATATGAGAGCGG
>CALWIS010000181.1 GCA_944380795.1 uncultured Clostridia bacterium
CATCTCCAAACACATGGGGATGACGCAGTACCAGCTTTTGTGCCACATCATTGACCACATCGGCAAAAGTAAAGGAACCCGCTTCTTCTTCCATGCGGGCATGGAGAGCCACTTGGAGCAGCACATCCCCCAGTTCTTCCCGCAAAAGAGCGGTATCCTTGGTATCAATGGCTTCGATGGCCTCGTAGGTTTCCTCAATAAAATTGGCACGGATGCTCTCATGGGTCTGGGCACGATCCCAGGGGCAGCCCTCGGGAGACCGAAGAAGTTCCACGATCTTCAGAAAATCCTCCATGGTGTACACGCTTTTTCTTGTAAACTCTACCATGATTTGCCTCCCTGAATTTTAATTTTTCCCTATTTCCCAGGAACCATCCTGCCAAAAAGCAAAATTCGTATCTATTTTACTCGATTCCATGCCGTTTTTCAAGTATTTTTGCAATTTTTTGTACGCCAGGCAAAGAGATTATCTCCCGGCTGCTCACCGCACCCGTCCCCAACAGGCTCAAAGCATACACCAAACCTGCCACTCCTATGGCAAGCAAAGCGCAGATCCGCGGGTCCGGCAGTACCGTTTCCAAAAGGAGCTCCACCCCTTTGGCGGAAATACCGCAAAGGCAAGCTGCTGCCAAAGGTCGCAGGAACACCCGCCCCAGCCCAGGCATCACCCCTGTCACCCGCCGTAGGGATATCAGAGAGCCCACCATCATCAAGAAGTAACAGGCTAGAGTACCAATCGCCGCCCCAGCAATATTCCAGCGGGTCATACCGGTGAGCCAGTAGCCTAGGGCCGTTTTCAGCACCAATCCCGCCGCCAGAAGCTTTACCGGGATATCGGCTCTTCCGGCGGCCTGGAGCATGCTTTGCAGGGGCGTGCTCATAGAAGCAAACACAGCAGCAATGGCCATAATAGGCAGTACCCCCTCCACAATAGGAGCTGCAGGTCGGTTTCCATACAAAAGTCCTACAATAGGTTCTGCCAGAACTGCCATACCGATACCGGCAGGCAGACTAAAAACGGAAGTCACTCGGATCACGTTTTCAATACTGCGACGGAGTTTTTTCGGATTTCCCTCGCTCCATGCCGCCGTCACATTGGGCAGAGCGCTCACGCCAAAAGCCTGGGTCACAGCGGGAATCAACATAAACAGAGTGTGGGCGTTGGCATAGCAGCCAAACAAAAAATTGGGGATGGTCTCCGGGTTTTCCAGATTATAGGCGGGAATCATGCCCTCATACAGCCGGAACAGCCCCGCTGCATCCACAGTGAGAATATGACGGATGCGAGCCTGCAAAAAAGTGGCGTCCACTAGGCCAGAAATATTGACGGCCACCGCCCCTACTCCAATGGGAAGGGCAGTCTTAATTAACTCCAAAGCAATTTTTCTGCCGGAAGCCGGTTTCGGAGCGCTGCGGAGCATTCTCTGGCTGATGCCGTCTCCACGGCTTCGGTGGCGCAGCAGCAAAAACAAAAAGCTGGCCAAAGACCCCACTGTTACCCCTGCCACTGCTCCTGCGGCCGCCAATGGCAGCAAAAAAGCCCGTGCCTCGGCTAGGGAATCCGCCTTGACACCCAAAACCGTGCCAAAAGAGCGGTACTCCTCCAACCCCCATTTCAATACGCCCCAAGAAGCAGAAAGCCCCAGTACCAACCGGCACAGGGATTCCAAAATCTCCGAAATCGCAGTGGGAGCCATATTCCGCAGGCCCTCGTAGTACCCCCGATAAATAGAGGAAAGGCAGCTGAACAGCACCGCCGGGGCCAAAGCCAGCATACAATATACGGCTCCTGGATTCCCTACCGCCGCCGTATACCACCCTGCCCCTGCCAGCATCACAGCCATTCCCAGTGTCCCCGTAAATAAAAATACAGGGATAGAAACCCGATGGACCTGACGGACATCCCCATACCGTTTTCCTGTGGCATAAAGGGAAACCATCCGGGAAATAGCCACGGGAAACCCAGCAGCGGCCAGGCTGTATACCGGGCTGTAAAAGCTGTAGGCAGTGGTAAAGTATCCCATGCCGTCCTCTTGTATGATCCACGTGAGAGGAATTTTAAACAAGGCTCCCATGAGCTTTACAGCCAACACCCCTAGGGTGAGGATCATCGCTCCCTGCAAAAAGCCGTGGGCCTTGGCCCTTTCTGTTTGCGGCGTTGTTTTTTTCATGATTCACACATCCGTTCCATAATATGCGTCCCTTCAGTGTATGAAAAAAATCGCCGGGATATGTGGCAAAAAAAGGAGCTGCCGCAAAACAAGCCGTTTGCAGCAGCCCCTTACAGGTACTAAATAATTGCCCAGTATTTCAAGGCAATTTTATTCATCTTTTGGTCCCTCGCTGCCCTGAACAGGCTCTTCCTCGGGTTCGTCCTTTGTCAGCTTGGCGCCGCAGCGTCCGCAATAGGAAAACTCCTGGGGATTGGTGCCGCCGCATTTGGGGCAGATGATCTTGTTTCTGGCCTGAGCCAGTTCGTCGTTGATTACATCCAACTGCTCGTACAATTCATCAATGCAGTTGACCCCTTCATCGATCAAGGCCTGGGAATCCACACCTGTTTTTTTAGCGTCGTACACCAAACGTCCCAACGCTTCCAGTCTCCCAGAGATTTCCCGTTCCACATCGGCAGCACTGAGACGGAGTTTGGAAATATCTACCAGCTGGCCGGCCTTTTTTCCCACAACATTGGCCGCGGATTTGGCATTGACCACCACATCTTCAAAAAGACCCATAGCACATTCTCCTTTTGCAATCACAGTTTCATACCGGTATTCAGCGCCTATATAACAGGCACCTTCCGGAATTTGATTTTATTATAGAGCAATTTTACGAAAAAAACAAGAATACACCAGAAATATACTGTAAACAGTTTATGAAAATTACTCCATACAGCTAATATGGTCTTCTGTCGGTTTAGCAGGGCCAATAAATTCCCGAAGCATAGAATCCTTTGGCACCAGATCCTCCGATACCGGTTCAAAACGCATCAGACGTGCCTCTAACTCTCTGGCTTTTTGAAAATAGGGACTATCGGGAGCAATCCCCCGAAGCAGAGGGATGGCTTGGGCGCGCAGTACGCAGGGTTCATAAATGTGGATGGAGTTCACCGTCACATCACTGCCATGACGGTAGGGGCGGATATATTTATTCTCCCCTGCCACCACATTGGGCCACATAGAAAGGGTACGCTCTGGAGTAGTGTTGCGGAAATTTCTGTCCCGCACGATACGGCGCACCAACCGCAGATCCATAGGAGAGATCACCACACCGTTGGCATCCTTGATCCCCTGCTTTACGCTGGTGTAGATCTTCATCACCCGATGGGCGGGAAGATGTTGGGTAAACACCGGGTTCAGGGCGTGAATCCCCTCAATAATGGCAATGCCGCCATCCTCCAGCACCAGCTCCCGGGTATAATCCGCAGGAGAACGATTTTGAAAATCGAATACCGGCATCTGGCACTGCCCTTTTTCTAACAAACTGCTCAAGCATTCCCGAGCCTTGGGAATATTCAAAGCCTCTATCGCCTCATAATCAAAGGTGCCGTCGGGCAGTTTGGGGGCTTGCCCCGCTCCCAGATAAAAATTATCCATGGAGACAATGGCGCTCTTTACCCCCAATTCCAGCAACTCCCGCTGGAGCATATGGGCAGTGGTGGTCTTACCGCTGCTGCTGGGGCCAGAAAGCATGATAATCCGGCACTCCTTGCGCCGCACCGCCAGCCGGGCGATGTTGTGCAGGTTGTTCAGGTACGCTTCCTCCACCTCTTCGATCATCTTACATGGGTCTGCTAAAGCCGCGTCATTGATCTGCTCCAGATGGTTGACATATTTAAAATAGCTATTTGCAAAACTGCTCATACTGCGTCTTCACCTCGTTTTTGCGCGCCAGTATCTCTTCATATCTACTGCAATATTCATATGAATATTTGAAGTTAAAAATGCGGTTCAGCAAATCGGAATAAGGGTCTTTGATCTTGGATACCGCTCCCGCACCACAAGCCAGCACCGTATGGGTCTCATCCATGGTGATGATATTGTAATAGCACTCCGTGCCGGGCTTAGCCCAGCCCACGTTTTCCAGGTTCCCCACCATGCGGCTTTGACGATACAGATAATAAGGGGCATAACCGGTTTCCGTCAGCCGTCGGTCTGCATATCCCAACATGGCGGCGGCAGTCTCCCCGTCGTTGTGGAACCGCTCCACGTCCTCCTGCTGCATCATTTTGGCAGAATGCTTCAGCGCCAGAGAGTGGACGGTGACATTCTCCGGGTTTAATTCCAGAATCCGGTCCAACGTATCGGCAAAGCTCTCTGCCGTATCGTCGGGCAGCCCGGCGATGAGATCCATGTTGATATTGTCAAATCCCAGCTCCCGCGCCAGTGTGAAAGCTTCCAGCGTCTGCTCTGCCGAGTGACGGCGGCCGATGACCTCCAGTACGTGGTTATTGAGAGTCTGGGGGTTAATGCTGATGCGGCTGATGCCGCAGTCCCGCAGAGCCGTCAGCTTTGCCCGGTCGATAGTATCCGGTCGTCCGGCCTCCACCGTAAACTCCCGGCAGTGGGAAAGGTCCCAGCTTTGCTGCACCGTGGTAATAAGCCGGGTAAGCTGTTCCGGGTTCAGGGTGGTGGGGGTACCACCGCCGATGTACACCGATTCCAGCCGAAGCCCCAACTCCTTGGCAATAGCCCCGGTATACTCCGCCTCTTGGCACAGGAGGTCTACATACTGGGGAATGAGCCGGGCGGAACGCTCCACCGTCTGGGAGACAAAGGAGCAGTAGGAGCACCGGGTGGGGCAAAACGGGATGGAGAGGTACAAACTGCATGAATCCGGCCGGTTATCGGCGATAAAGGGCAGCTGGGTCTCCATGGTGCGCCGGGCCAGCTCTGTTTTTTCGGGGCTTACCAGCAGTTCCCGGCGGAAATAGTCCAGCGCCTGCTCTTCCCCCTTGGTCTCGCAAAGCTGGCGCAGCAGCTTGACCGGGTGAATACCGGTAAGAATGCCCCATTTGGGTCGGCATCCGCACAATTCCGAGAGCACCCGGAACAGCAACAGCCCCATGCGGCGCTCATATTCCTTGCGGCGCGCGAAATCTTCCAGACCATCAAAAGTGGTTTCGGGAACAGAATCCTCCTCGCTGCGCTCCTGTCCGTCGCATTTGCCCCAGGCGAAAAAGCGCACACTGTTTCCCTGCGGCTCTGCGCCCACCCAGGCCTGTGCTTGGGTGTCGTCAACTTCTTCCCTGTCTCCAAATTTCACCTGAATCTTCTGATAGGGAAAGAAGATCCGGCACAGGCTCTCCATCTCATAGTGATGGCTGTGGCCTTTAATCCATAAAATCATATCCAGAATCCCTCATATACGGATTTCCCATCCGCTCTTTTTGTAGTGTGGTAGAAGGGCCGTGGCCCGAATAAACCTTCCGGTCTCCGGGAATTTCCGCCAGCCGGTGCAGGGAACGGGAAAGCTCCCCCCAGTTCCCTGTGGGAAAATCGGTGCGCCCTGCGCTGCCTGCCATCAGAGTGTCACCGGTAAACAGCACCTCTTCCCCCAAATAGCAGCAGCTTCCCGCTGTATGCCCTGGAGTATGGAGCACCTGTAATCTCCCGGCGCCAATGGCGATCTCCTCCCCATCCTCCAAGAGCCTTGCGGCGGAAAAAGGAGCAATGGAAAGCCCCATCATCCCGGAAAGATTCAGCTGGGGGTCGGTGAGGAAGGCTTCCTCCTGTCGGAGCATCCACACCGGCGCGCCGGTTTTTTTCTGCACGGCAGCCGCCCCTAAAATATGGTCAAAATGGCCGTGAGTGAGTAAAATCGCTGCAATATGCTTTCCCTCCAAGGCCATTTCCAGCCGGCTATCCCAAAATCCGGGGTCAATAACAGCGCAGTGCCCGGTATCGGAATCGGTGAGCAGGAAACAGTTGGTGGGCATCATCCCGCCAGGGATGGTTTCTACAGTAAACATGGTATTCCTCCCATATGGTATCAGCACTTCATCAGGCGCGCTTCACAGAGCGCACCCCTTCTACGCCCTTGAGCCTGTCCATTACCGATTGCAGATGATCCAGACCGTTGACGGTAAAAGTGGCGGAAATCACCGCGGAACCGTCTTTTAGCTCGCGGGAATTGAGAGAATGGATGAACAAGTGCATGGCAAACAGCTGCTGCGTCACGTCCACCAGCAAACCGGAACGGTCGTCGGCCAAAATTTCCAGTGTGGACTGGAATTTCTCCTTTACCTCTCCCTGCCAATGCGCGCGCACCCACCGCTCCGGTTCCGGGGCGTCCTCGATCCTTGCCGGCACATTGGTACAGTTGCGCTTGTGGATGGAAACGCCAAAGCCCCGGGTAATAAAGCCGATAATATCATCTCCGGGAAGCGGGTTGCAGCATTTGGAGAACTTGATCAGGCAGTTGTCCACGCCTTCCACCAGTACGCCACCTGCCGCAGTTTTGGATTTAGGCGGCTGCTGTTGCTGCTGGGGCTGAGGCTGCACAGATACCTGTTGTGCGGCCTCTTGGGCCTGCTGGGAAGCTTTTCTGGCCTTGTTGTATTCCTCCCGAATACGGGGCATGATCTTCCACAGCTGGATACCGCCGTAGCCGATAGCAGCGTACAGGTCATCCAGCGTATTACAGCTGTTCCGCTTGCCTACCGTATCCATCAGGCTTTGCAGAATCTCATCGGTAAGCTCAATGTTATTCCGCCGGAACTCCCGCTCCAATTCGGAGCGGCCTTCCACAATATTTTCTTCCCGGCGTTCCTTTTTAAACCACTGCCGGATCTTGTTGCGCGCTTCGCTGGTTTTTACGATCTTCAGCCAGTCGCGGCTGGGGCCATGCCCCACTTCCTTGGTGGTCAAAAT
>CALWIS010000182.1 GCA_944380795.1 uncultured Clostridia bacterium
CCCAGCTCATGAATACTCTGAAAACGGAAATGAAGGAAATCGAGACCCAGAAAAAAGAAATCGAAGCGAACAAGTCGGAACTTACCAAAAGCCGTACCGCCCTGCAGGACAGCCAGAATGAGCTCACCTCTCTTATGGATGAGGCAGAGTCGCTTCTCACTGATCTGGAAAAACAGCAGCGGCAGTTGGAAATGGAGAATGAATCTCTGGATGAGGATATGAAAGAGGCCGATGCAGCGCTGGATGAGTGGTATGCGGAGTATTATGCTTCTCAAAGCAGCAGTTCTTCCAATAGCGGAAGCTCCGGCAGTTCCGGTGGTTCCAGCAGCTCTGGTAGCTCCGGCAGTTCTGGTAATACCGGCAGCAGTGAGCCGGTAAATGGTACAGGCCAATTTATGTGGCCGGTTCCCGGATACTATGGTGCTATCTATCAGGGATTTAGTTCCAGCCATAAGGGATATGATATTTCCGGCGGTGGGATCTATGGCCAGCCTATTGTGGCAGCAGACTCCGGTTATGTGATGTTTGCGGGCTTTGGCAGCGCGGCCAACTCCCATAACCGCTATGGATACTGCGTAGATATTGACCATGGGAACGGATATTCCACTCGGTATGCCCATTGCAGTGCCTTGACTGTCAGCACGGGTACATATGTTACCAAGGGTCAGGTAATTGGATATGTAGGAAATACCGGTCAATCCTATGGTGCGCATCTCCACTTTGAGATTCGTTATTATGGCACGGCAGTAAATCCCAGCGGCTACGTGTAAAAGATGATCCCCGTAGGGGGCAGGAGGCCCTGCAAGGCTTCCTGCCCCTGATTTTATGCTCTTGCGTTAAGAACATTTTTCGAGGAGGCGGCAGCTTGTGAAAAAAGTATCGGTGGGCACTACCGTGGCAGTGGCGGCCCTGACAGCAGCAGTCACAGTTTCCCTTACCTATTTGTATGCGATGGATCGATTTAACAGTAAGGTGGCCGACATCAATGAGCGGCAGGCCATGTATGCAAAGCTCAATGAGATCGATCAAAAGATCCGGCGGGATGCAGTAGGGGAGTTGGATGAAACAGCGATCAAAGATGGTATTTGTTCTGGATATGTAGCTGGCTTGGGAGATGCCAATGCAAAATATCTTTCTGCAGAAAAATATCGGATCTATTTACAGGGAGATACCGATAAGAGTATTGGCCCCGGTATCCGTACCTTACAGGATGAGGATGGAAACATGGAGGTCATTGAGGTGCTCACGGGTTCCTCTGCGGAGGCTGCCGGTATGAAAAAAGGGGATGTGATCCTTGCCATCGACGATAAAGAGGTGGTCCGCCTAACCTATGGAGAGGCTTTGTCACATTTAGACGGCGCAGAGGGAAGCCAGGTGCGCTTTCGTGTGTTGAGGACTACAGAAGTTCCCCAAGAAGACGAAGAGGGAAACCAGACCGGAGTAGAGACAAAGACAGAGGTTCTGGATTTTGAAATGGTCCGCCGGGAATATACTGCCAAAAGTGTTTACTGGGAAACGGTGAATGGCAACGTGGCTCATATTACCATCCGTAACTTTACCGAATCCACAGAGGAGGAAATGCAAGAGGTGATCTCCCAGCTTCAATCCCAGGAGGTATGTGGGATTGTGCTGGATCTGCGGGGATGTGCCAGCGGCAGCGTGGAGGATATGGTATCCGCTGCCAAATGGTTTTTACCTGCGGGAAATGCTGCCAGATATGTGGATAGCTCTGGAGAGACAGTAGTGGAGTTTACGGCAGGCAGTGAACGGCTGGGGCTCCCCGTTTCGGTTTTGATGGATGACACCACCTATGGCGCGGCAGAGGTTTTGGCCGCCGATATTCGAGATGGAAAATCCGGCACGTTGGTGGGAGGCGTTACTGCCGGCGGAGCCTCCCGCCAGGAAACCCTCCAGCTTTCCGATGGCTCCGCCTTGATTTTAACGGTAGGATATTATGTAGATGCCAAGGGGAGCTCTCTGTATGGGCAGGGGGTCACACCTGACCGTGTGGTGCTGCTGACCGATACCCAAAAAAAGCAATTCCTCCGCGGGCTCCTTCCAGCAGAGGAGGACCCTCAGCTGCAAACAGCGGTTACGACCTTGATCGAAAATGGGGCGGCAGTATCTCAGGTGCCGGGAGTGGTGTATGAGGAGGATTCCTCTCAGTCGGAAGAATCTTCTGTGAGCAGTGAGGAGGAAGAAAGCAGCCAGACAGAGGAATAACGGTTTTTGAGCGGTTTTTCTCCCGGATTTGTTGGCTTTTTTCATTGACATCCTGTGCCAGAATCATTATAATAATAGCATTGTCGATTATCAAAAAGGTGGTATATAGATGGCAGTTAAACAGATTATTTTAACACAGGACGGTTTAGACGCACTGGAGAAGGAACTGGATTATCTGAAATCTGTCCGCCGTAAGGAAGTGGCGGAAAAGATCAAAGTGGCCCTTTCTTTTGGCGACCTTTCTGAAAACAGTGAATACGACGAGGCAAAGAACGATCAGGCCATTATGGAAGCTCGCATTGCAGACATTGAAGTCATGCTGAAAAATGTGAAGCTGATCAACGAGGATGACCTGACCAATGAGAATATTCACATCGGCTCCAAAATTGAGCTGGAGATCACAGGTGTGGACGGTACAGTGCGCAATAAGGAATACAAAATCGTTGGTTCCAATGAGGCAAATCCCCGCGAGGGTCGTATTTCCGATGAATCTGCGGTGGGCAAAGCACTGCTGGGTCATAAGGTGGGCGACGTTGTAGAAGTTGAAGTTCCCGCTGGCCTGGTCCACTATCATGTTCTGGGTATTGCCAGATAAGCAGATGTAGCAAGCTTGCAGGGGGCGTTGATACCCCCTGCTTTTTTTCTGAAAAGCGTTAACTCTTGAAAGGAAGGAATAGAAAATATGAGCGATTCCAATAGAGCCCCTGCTAAAGAGCAGGATATGAACGAATTGCTGCAAATTCGTCGGGACAAGTTGGCCCAGCTGCAGCAGGACGGCAAGGACCCCTTCCAGATTACCCAGTATCCGGTGGATAACCATGCCGCCCCCATCAAAGAGAAGTTTGCACACTTGGAGCCGGAGCAGGAGAGTGGGGAAGTCGTTTGCTTGGCAGGCCGTATGATGAGTAAGCGAGTGATGGGTAAAGCCAGCTTTTCCGATCTGCAGGATAAGAGTGGTTCCATCCAGCTGTATGTCCGTCGGGATCTGATTGGAGAAGAAGAGTATGCCGCATTTAAGAAGCTGGATATCGGCGACCTGATTGGCGTAAAGGGTGAGATTTTCCGCACCAAAAAGGGTGAGCTCAGCGTAAAGGCCTCAGAAGTGACGTTGTTGAGCAAGAGCCTGCGCCCATTGCCTGAAAAGTTCCACGGCCTTACGGACACCGATACCCGGTATCGCCAGCGTTATGTGGATCTGATTGCCAATCCAGAGGTGCGGGATACCTTTATCAAGCGTTCTGCCATTCTTCGCGAAATCCGCAACTTCCTGGACGCACAGGGTTTTATGGAGGTAGAAACCCCCATGTTGGTTTCCAATGCAGGCGGTGCTGCTGCACGGCCCTTTGAGACCCATTACAACGCCTTGGACGAGGATGTAAAGCTGCGTATCTCTTTGGAACTGTACTTAAAGCGTCTGATCGTCGGCGGCTTGGAGCGGGTGTATGAGATCGGTCGGGTATTCCGCAACGAAGGAGTGGACACCCGTCACAACCCCGAATTTACCCTCATGGAGCTGTATCAAGCCTATACCGATTACCATGGCATGATGGACCTGACAGAGAATATGTTCCGCCATGTGGCCCAAAAGGTGTGCGGCACTACTCTCATTCCCTATGCTGAGGAAATGATCGATTTGGGCAAACCCTTTGAGCGTATGACCATGCTGGAAGCCGTAAAGAAGTATGCCGGTGTCGACTTTGATGAGATCCCCGATACAGAAGCCGCAAAGAAGCTGGCAGATGAAAAGGGCATCCACTATGAGGCGCGCCATACCAAGGGCGATATCCTCAACCTGTTCTTTGAAGAATATGTGGAGGAGCACCTGATTCAGCCGGTGTTTATTATGGATCATCCGGTGGAGATTTCTCCGCTGACAAAGCGCAAGCCCGACAAGCCCGATTATGTGGAGCGCTTTGAGCTGTTTATTTATGGCCGTGAGATGTGCAACGCATATTCGGAGCTCAACGACCCCATCGACCAGCGTCAGCGTTTTGCTGAGCAGGAAAAACTGCTGGCCCAGGGTGATGAAGAGGCCAACCATACCGATGAAGACTTCCTGAACGCCTTGGAGATCGGTATGCCTCCAACAGGTGGTATCGGATACGGTATCGACC
>CALWIS010000183.1 GCA_944380795.1 uncultured Clostridia bacterium
TACGGTATCGACGGCAAGCACGCCGACGCCGCTTCCAACGTGCATCCTGTCTAATTTAAAAATCCAGTACGCGTGGTAATGGCTGAAAATTTTATTTTTGCTACCCCGCGACTGAAAAGTTTTCGCCCGCCTTTTACAAAAGGCGGTAGGGGTTCCGGGGGCAAAGCCACCGGATCGCCCATCGCAATGGGCGAAACACCTATTCTTTTCCAAAACGCAGGAAAAGGTGAGAAAACAGTCCGGTGGACTGTTTTCGAGGAGAAACCCACGTCTGGGGTTTCTCCTAACGATTTCCTGTTGGAAAAAGCGATTTGAACGGTAAGGGCTGTCCGCTGTGTTTCCCCAAAATGGAAACAGGGCGGCAGCCCTTGCCTGATTTTATGAAGAATTTGGGACAGTTTTTTGTAAGGTTTTTAAAATTCCCCTGGGAAGGTTGCATTCGGCAAGTAGGAATGGTAAAATAGAATTGCTGTTCTGTGACCTGAAAAAGGCATTGAAAATATACAGGGAGAATTGAGATGATCCTATGATACGCAGTATGACCGGCTATGGCCGCAGCGAAATGGTAGTGGACGGGCGTGCCGTCACCGTGGAACTGAAATCGGTGAACCACCGGTATTTTGAATTTACCTGCCGCACCTCCCGTGGCTATTCCTTCTTGGAAGAAAAAATGAAGTCCTATGTGCAGCAGAAAATTTTCCGGGGAAAGGTGGATGCTTATATTTCCATCGATGCCCTGGAATCCGCCCAGGCCCAGGTGACGGTAAACCATCCGCTGGCGTCGGGGTATATTCACGCCTTGCGGGAGCTGGCCGAGCGGTATGATCTGTCCGATGATATTTCTGTTTCTACCGTAGCCCGGTACAGCGATATTTTTTCGGTGCATAAAGCCCCGGAGGATGAGGACGCGGTGTGGGCCAGTGTGGAAAAAGCAGCGGAAGAGGCCGTGGCGAATTTTATCCGCATGCGGGAAACTGAAGGGGAGCGGCTCAAGGCCGATGTACTGGGCCGTGCCGATGCCATTATGCAGCGGGTAGAGGAGATAGAGGCCCGTTCTCCCCAAACTGTCAAGGAGTATCAAGACCGCCTGCGGCAGAAGATTCAGGAGCTTTTGGGGGATAATACCGTGGACGAGCAGCGGCTTCTTACAGAAACCGCCATCTTTGCCGATAAGGTGGCTGTGGCAGAGGAGACCGTGCGGCTGCGCAGCCATTTCCGACAGATGAAGGAAATGATGGAGGCCGGCGGTCCGGTAGGACGAAAGCTGGATTTTCTGGTGCAGGAGATGAATCGGGAGGCCAACACCATCGGCTCCAAAGCCGTAGATTCCCAGATCGCTTACTTGGTGGTGGACATCAAGGCGGAGATCGAAAAGATTCGGGAACAAATTCAGAATATAGAATAAACTCCACAGGAGGAAGATTACATGAAGCTGATCAATATCGGTTTCGGGAATATGGTTTCCGCCAACCGGCTGGTGGCCATTGTCAGCCCCGAATCTGCGCCTATTAAGCGCATTATTCAGGACGCCAAGGAACGAGGGACCCTCATTGACGCCACCTACGGACGCCGCACCCGTGCGGTGATCGTAACGGACAGCGATCATGTGATCCTCTCGGCAGTACAGCCGGAAACTGTGGCAAACCGGCTTAATGACCGTGATGACGATATTACAGATGAGGAGCTTGATGAGGAATGAACAAGGGACTTTTATTAGTGATCTCTGCTCCCTCCGGAGCAGGAAAGGGGACAATAATCAAGCGTTTGATGGATGACGACCGGAGCCTGAAGCTGTCGGTATCCGCCACCACCCGCTCTCCCCGCCCCGGCGAAGTGGATGGGGAGGATTATTTCTTCCTCAGCCGGGAAGAGTTTGACGATCTGGTGAAAAACGGCGAGATGTTGGAGCATGCCGAATATGTGGGCAACTGTTATGGCACCCCCAAAGGCCCGGTGGAAAGCTGGCTGAACGACGGCCTGAATGTGATTTTGGAGATCGACGTCCAGGGCGGCGCCCAAGTGAAGGAGATCATGCCGGAGTGCGTGAGCATCTTCATCCTGCCTCCCTCCATGCGGGAGCTGGAAAACCGTCTGCGCGGCCGCAGCACCGAAAATGACGAGGTAGTGAATGCCCGTCTGGAAGCTGCCCGTCAGGAGGTGCACCACGCTGAGGATTATGATTATGTAGTGGTCAACGACACGGTGGACCAGGCCGTGGAAGAGATCAAAACGATTATTGCCGCGGAAAAGCACCGCTTTATCCGTGTGAGTTCGATTGTGGAAAGGGTGTTGATCGATGCTTAAGCCATCTGCAAATATTATTGATTGTCCCCATAGCAGCCGGTATTCCCTGGTGGTGGCCGTGGCCAAGCGTGCCCGGCAGATCGCTCAGGAGGCGGAGGAATCCGGGGAGATTTTGATTCAGAAGCCGGTGGAGCTGGCTGTGCGGGATTTTGTGAACCACCGCTGCTCCATTATTGAGCCGGACCCCAACGAGATTGAGGAAGAAGAGGAGAAGGCGGCAGAAGCTTCCACAGAAGAAGTTGCTTCTCAGGAAGCAGAGGAAGCTCCGGCAGCAGAAGTACAGGATACCAAAGAAGAGGAGCCGCTTTCCTGATTTGCGCGTATCCGTCAAACCGTCAGTCAGGCCCCTGCGGAAGTTTCGCAGGGGTTTTGATATATCTGGGGAAGGGAGGGACATATGGCCGGCTGTTTTGCAAAAGTTGCGGTGGAAAACGCAGTGTTCCACTTTGATAAGGCCTTTGATTACCAGGTGCCGCCGGAGCTTCAGGAGCGCGCCCTTCCGGGTTGCCGGGTACTGGTGCCCTTTTGCGCTGGGGGAAAGCCCCGGCTGGGGATGATCCTCTCCCTGGTGCAAGAGGCAGAGTACGAAAAGACCAAACCCCTCC
>CALWIS010000184.1 GCA_944380795.1 uncultured Clostridia bacterium
ATGGCACAGGAAAAGGACTGCAATCGAAAGGAGGGCAAATAAGCCATGATAAAAAGTTTAGTTGCCATCTTCCTTGCCGCCATCTTGACGGAAAACTATATTCTAAATAAGTTCCTGGGTATTTGCCCATTTTTGGGCGTTTCCAAAAAGCTGAACACTGCCACTGGCATGAGCTTGGCCGTAACCGTGGTGATGGTGTTGGCCACCGCTGTTACCTGGCCCATTTACACCTATCTGCTGGTGCCCTCCGGCCTTGCCTACCTGCAAACCATCGTGTTTATTTTGATTATCGCCGCGCTGGTACAACTGCTGGAAATCACTTTGCGGAAATATATGCCCCCGCTGTATAATTCTCTGGGCGTGTATTTGCCGCTGATCACCACCAACTGTGCTGTTCTGGGTGTTACCATGCTGGTGCTGGAAAAGGGCGCCGCTGACCCCACCTTTGGTTATGTGGAGTCTTTGGTCAACGCTTTTGGCGCTGGCATCGGCTTCCTGGTGGCTATGGTGCTGTTTGCCGGTATCCGGGAGCGTTTGGAGCTGTGCGACATTCCCAAAACGCTGCGGGGCCTTCCCATCACCCTCATCGCCGCTTCTCTGGTGGCGGTGTCCTTCCTGGGCTTTAACGGCCTGGTAGAAGGTATGCTGGGCTGAGAGAAAGGAGCGGTATCATGAACGAGATTTTATTGCCTATCCTCATTGTAGCAGGCATTGGCCTGCTGGCCGGTTTGATTTTGGCCATTGCCTCTATTGTGATGGCAGTTCCCAAGGATGAAAAAGCCGAGGCCATTCAGGAGATTCTGCCCGGCGCCAACTGCGGCGCCTGCGGGTATTCCGGCTGCAGCGGCTATGCCGCCGCCCTCTCCAAGGGCGAAGCCAAGCCCGGCCTGTGTTCCCCCGGCGGCGCCGAGACCGCCAAGGCCATCGCCGAGCTGTTGGGCTCCGGAGATGTGGAAGTAGAGTATAAAACGGCGCTGGTCCACTGTATGGGCAGCTATGACAATACCACCGACAAAATGGAATACGACGGGATCGTGGGCTGTGCCGCTGCGGCGCAGTTGGCGGGGGGCATCACCTCCTGCCGGTTTGGCTGCATGGGTCTGGGCGATTGCATGAAGGCCTGCCAGTACGACGCCATTACCGTGTGCAACGGCGTAGCCAGCATCAACCCGGAAAAATGCAAAGGCTGCGGTCAATGTGTAGCGGCCTGTCCCAAGGGGCTCATTAGCTTTGTGCCTCTGAAAAAGCAGGCGGTGGTCCGCTGCGCTAACTGCGACAAGGGCGCTGCCACTACCAAGGTGTGCAAAGTGGGCTGCATCGGCTGCATGAAGTGCGTCAAGGCCTGCGAGGTGGGTGCCGTAAAGGTGGAGAACTTCCACGCCACGGTAGACCCGGTACAATGTACCGGCTGTGGAAAGTGCGTGGAGGCCTGCCCCCGGCATTGTATCACGCTGTTTGATGCGAAAATTCCAGAATAAAATGAAAAAGGCTTCCCTTGTGATGCTGCTGCATCAGAGGGGAGCCTTTTTTAGGAGAAGGTATGCTTTTCCCGGCATTGGGGCAAACTACTCTGTAGTTCTTGTAGAAACAGAGCATCAGCTTTCATAATCCTGAAGCATTTGATTGAGCTCTTTGTCGTCTTTGGCAGCGATCCCTTCTCGAAGAAGCTCTTGGTCATATTCCGGCAGGGAATCTACCCGCGTCTCCAGGATCTGGCAGGGAAGTTCACGGCCCAGCTCATACACGGCTACATATTCTCCGTAGACCGATATCCGATATTTTGGGGCGGCGTTGGCTTCTGTTTCAATAGTGGAGGAGAAAGAGGAAGCGCTTTCTTGACTTGTTTCGGGTTTTGCGGTAGAATAAGATGATAATTGAGGGGACGGAGAGGGCTCTGTCACATTCAGTTGAGAAGCGCCGAAAACGGCTGCTGCGGCGAGAACCCCTGCCCCAGTCAGGCAGGCGGCAACGATTCTTGATTTTTTCAAAGCAATCACCTCGCCGTTAGTATTAGGATAGACTGGTAAAATATTCATACGCCTTAAGGTACTGCGGTAAAAGAATCAAGGAGTTGGCTGCGAAGTGAAGAAAACCGACATCAACAAGTACAACACCCAGACCGGCCCTATGGCGGTTGAAGGAGGAGGCGCCCGCACGGCAGCTGCTACTGCAAAAGTCATTGTGCGTTCCCTGCTCAAGGTGTTCTTTTCTCTGCTGCTGGTATTTGGTATCGCCGGTATTGCAGCAGGAATGGTAGTGGCTACCGTTGTGGTAGAAGAGGGTTCGCAGGTGCAGCCCCCCAGCTTAGATGTGCAGAAGTTGGATTACAACAGTGTGATCTATGTACAGAATGAAGGGGGACAGTTTGAAGAATACCTTTCTCTGCACAGCACTGAAAATCGGGTATGGGTGGATTTTGCCAAGATCCCGGAATATATGAAGGATGCTATCATCGCTATTGAGGACAAGCGGTTTGAAGAGCATAACGGCGTGGACTGGAAAACAACTTTTGCCGCTGTCGGAAAGCTGTTTACCGGTGGTTCCGGTGGCGGTTCCACCATTACTCAGCAGCTTATCAAAAATATTACCGGCAAAAATGAAGTGAGTATCCTGCGTAAAGTGCGGGAAATTTTCATGGCACTCAAGCTGGAGGAGGTATACTCCAAGGATGAAATCTTGGAGGCATACCTGAACATTGTCCACTTCGGAAGTGGTTGTAATGGTGTGGAAGCGGCGGCACAGCTGTATTTTGGCAAAAGCATTCAGGATTGTACCTTGGCGGAATGCGCGGCTATTGCTGGTATTACTCAGAATCCCTATAAGTATAATCCCTTGGTGTTCCCCGAAAACAATAAAGAACGCCAGCAGCTTGTGCTGAAGGAGATGTACGATCAGGAGAAAATTTCGGAGGCAGAATACAAGGAGGCCATGGAGCAGTCGGAGCACATGACCTTTGTAGGATATAGCCAGGAAGCCCAAAGCGAAGAGGATCAGGAGGATACTTCTGTCTGGAACTGGTATATCGAAGATCTGTATGATGATGTAACGGAAGATCTGATGGAGCTCTACGACTGTGATAAGAGCAAGGCAGAGGACATGCTGTACCACAGCGGCCTAAAGATCTATTGCGCTATGGATGAAGAAGCACAGGAGATTGCCGAAGAGGAGTATGCCAATGAGGCCAATTACTCCACTGATGGTGCGGTAGAGTCCGGTTTTGTTATGATGGATTACAGCGGTCGTGTGCTGGCTACTGTGGGTTCTCGCCAACCCAAAACCGGTAATCTCTGGTTCAGCTATGCAACGGATGCCAAGCGGCAGCCGGGTTCTACCATTAAACCTATTGGTGTGTATGCGGTAGCTATGGATCAAGGGCTTATCAATTACTCCAGTATGCTGAAGGATGAGTATGTGGAGAACTATTTCCCCAATGGGGCAGAAGGTCCGCATAACGCGGCTATTCCGCCACAGGGACAAATGATCCTGCCCTATGCCATTGCGATTTCCCAAAACACCACCGCTGCCCAGCTGACAAAGGAGATCGGCCCCACCACTATTTATGATTTCCTCACTCAAAAGCTGCATTTTGAAAACCTGAATCCCCAAGAGGACAGCGTGGCCATTGGCGCCATGAGTATTGGTGGCCTCAGCGGCGGTATGACTGTCAAAGAAGTGACAGCTGCATATCAGATCTTTGGCAATGGCGGTCAATATAATGAACCCTACACCTACTACTATGTAGAGGACCATGATGGGAATCGTATTTTAGACAACACCACTAATGTACCGGAACAGGTGCTTTCTTCTCAGGATGCAACGGTGATGAATCACCTGCTGCATGAACCCATTTACAATTCTGCTGGTACAGCCCAGCGTGCTGCTATTTCCGGCTGGGATGTATTTGGTAAAACAGGTACCACCGACTCCAACTGTGATGCCTGGTTTGTAGGCGGCACTCCCTATGCGGTAGCGGCTGTTTGGTCTGGATATCCCACACTGAGCGAATTGCCCAGCACCCGGGACCCGTTAAGTCTGTGGAAGGCTATCATGACCCGGTGCCTGTCAGATAAAGATCCCTCCAACTGGAGCTTTGCACTGGATTCTTCCGTTATTTCGGCGGAGTATTGTAAGGAAACCGGCCTTTTGGCTTCTGATAAGTGTACCGATACTGCTACTGGATGGTATCAGAGTTCTCGTGTGCCGTCTGTATGCACTACAGACCACAAGCCTAAAGCTACTCCCACACCGTCTCCCACAGCTACTCCTACAGCTACTCCTACAGCTACTCCTACAGCTGCTCCTACAGCCGAGCCTACTCCCACGCCGGAGCCTGTGGTAACGCCGGAGCCTACGCCGGAGCCTACGCCAGAGCTTACACCCGAACCAGAGGAGTCACAGGAATCTTCTTCGGAGCTAGTGGAAGAGGCGGAGTAACTGAAAACAAAGTCATCGAGATCCCTCTCCCGTAAGGGGGAGGGATTTTTCTTAAATATAGATTGTAATAATACACAATATTCTGCTGTATCTTGAAAATAAATTCATAAGTTGGCTATTGAAAATTGCGCTTTTCTGTGCTAAACTGTTCATTACGCAAACACAATCGTATTCAGGTGGTGAACAATGAGGAACGCAACCTATCTTTTGGTAGAGCAGGATGTCTTGCCGGAGGTATTCACAAAGGTCTTGCAGGCCAAAGAGTTTTTGGTGAGCGGAGAGGCATCCAGCACTTCGGAAGCTGTACGGATGGCGGGGATCTCCCGCAGTGTATTTTACAAATACAAAGATGCTGTGTATCCCTACAATCAAAAGCTTACCAGCCGGATGATCACCGTGCAGGCAGTGCTCACCGACCGTCCGGGAGTATTGATGTCGCTGGTATCCGCTATTTATGCCAAGGGCGCCAACATCCTCACCATTAACCAGAATATCCCGGTAAACGGGCGGGCATTGGTGTCTATTTCTGCCAGAGTGGATCATATCAATTCCACGGTGGAGGAATTGTTGGATCATTTACGGCAGGTGGACGGCGTTTTGAGTATCAACAGTATTTCGGATAAATAATCGAGTGTAAAAGCTGTAAAGCAGTAGGTGAAGGAATATGGAAGAGGTGGAAGATCAATGGTAAAAATTGCAATTATGGGTTTTGGCGTGGTAGGCTCCGGTGTGGGAGAGGTGCTCCGCCTCCATGTAGACAGCATTGCCAAGCGGGCTAAAGAAGAGATCCGCATCAAATATATCTTGGATTTACGGGATTTTCCCGACAGCCCCTTTGCCGGACGGTTTATTAAAGATTTTGATACGATTCTCAACGATCCTGAGGTTCAAATTGTCGTAGAAGTAATGGGCGGACTGCATCCGGCCTATGATTATGTAAAAGCCTGCCTGGAAAATGGGAAGAGCGTTGTCACCTCTAATAAGGAATTGGTGGCGGCAAAAGGCGCGGAGCTTTTGGCCATCGCGCAGAAAAACAACCTGAACTTCCTGTTTGAGGCCAGTGTAGGCGGCGGCATCCCCATTATCCGGCCCATCAGCCAGTGCTTGGCTGCCAATGATGTGATCGGGATTGCCGGTATTTTAAACGGCACCACCAATTTTATCCTCACCAAAATGATCCGGGAGCAGATGACCTTTGAAGATGCTTTGGCTTTGGCGCAGAAGCTGGGCTATGCTGAGCGCAACCCAGCGGCGGATATTGAAGGCCACGACGCCTGCCGGAAGATCTGCATTTTGGCTTCTCTGGCGTTTGGACGTCATGTGTATCCCGAGCAGGTACATACCGAGGGCATCCAGAACCTGACGTTAGCCGATGTAGAATACGCTGAAAGCTGGGGCGGTGTTATTAAGCTCATTGGCCGGGTAAAAATGCTGGAAAGCGGCAAAATCCAGATTATCTGCTGCCCCATGTTTATCGACCGCGACAGCCAGCTTGCCAATGTGGACGATGTGTTTAACGGCATTCTGGTGCGGGGTGACGCCACCGGCGATGTGGTGTTCTATGGTAAGGGCGCAGGCAAGCTGCCCACCGCCAGTGCGGTGGTGGCTGATGTCATCGACTGCGTCAAGCATTTGAAGGCCCGGAAGTATCTCTTCTGGGAGGATGGTTCTCCCGATTATGTGGAGGATTACCTGGAGGATATGCTCCCCATGTATGTGCGGGCTACGGCGGAAAATGCTTCGGTGGCCCTTGGCACTGCCGATGCCCTGTTTGGCGGCGTGCAGCAGCTCTCCAGAAAGGATGCTCCCCGGAATGAACTGGCCTTTGTGACAAAGGAAATGAAGGAGCAGGATATTCGGGAAAGGCTGGAGCAGCTTTCCAAAATGGGGGTAAAGGTAGAGACCACCGTGCGGGTGGCCGACCTGTAAAAAGGAACCATTCCAATTTCATGAGAATAGGATGTGGATGAGATATGATACGTATTGATGTGCCTGCAACCAGCGCCAACTTGGGCTCCGGCTTTGATGCATTGGGCATTGCGCTGAATAAATATAACCGTGTATGGATGGAGGAGTGGGATTCGGTAGAGATCTCCTCGGTGGATGATACCCAAATCCCCACCGACACTTCCAACCTGATTTTTTGGGCCGCTAATTACCTGTATGAGTCCTGCGGCCATAAGCTGCCCGGCCTGAAGATCTTACAGGAAAATAACATCCCCATGGCCCGGGGATTGGGCAGCAGCTCCGCCTGTATCGTGGCGGGCATTCTGGGCGCTAACCGGATGCTGGGCAATCCTCTTTCCCAGGAAGACCTCATCAACCTGGCTGCCCAGATCGAAGGCCACCCCGATAACACCTCCCCGGCCATTGCCGGCGGATTGGTGACCTCTGCTATTGAAGGAAAGCGGGTCTACAGCGTCAGCGTTCCCGTTTCCGATAAAATCCGTTTTGCCGTTTTGGTACCGCCCTTTGAGCTGAAAACAGAAAAGGCTCGTTCTGTGCTGCCGGAATCCTATTCCCGGGCAGACGCGGTGTATAATCTGTCCCGTTCCGCTTTGATGACGGCTTCCCTGTTTTCGGGGAATCTGGGAAATCTGCGGGTAGCAGTGCAGGATAAGCTTCACCAGCCGTATCGCTGCGGGCTGATCGACCATTATGACCAAGTGTTCCGCATGACCTATGAGCTGGGTTCTTTGGGCACCTACGTCAGCGGCGCAGGCCCTACCATTATCGCTTTTGTAGACGCGGCCCACGCCGATGACTTTATCCGGCAGGCAGGGGCGCATCTGGAAGAAAAGGGCATTACCGGCTGGCAGACGGAGATCCTTCGCGCCGATTCCGAAGGCGCACGGATCGTGATTGAGTAAGAGAGTGAGGGAAAGAAAGCCATGAGCTTGATCGTACAGAAATTCGGCGGCTCCTCTGTAGCCAATGCAGAGCGGGTCTTCAATGTGGCGGATATCGTCACCAGCAAGTATAAAGAGGGCAATGACTTGGTAGTAGTGGTTTCTGCCCAAGGCGACACCACCGACGACCTCATTGCCAAGGCTAAGGAGATTAACCCGGATGCCTCCAAGCGGGAAATGGATATGCTTTTGACCGCAGGTGAGCAGATGTCTGCTTCTCTGTTGGCAATGGCCATTGAAAAAATGGGATTCCCCGTGGTTTCCCTTCTGGGCTGGCAGGCAGGTTTTGTCACCACCTCCGCCTATGGCAACGCCCGTATCAAGCGGGTAGTGCCCGACCGTATCCGCAAAGAGCTGGATAAGAAAAATATTGTTATTGTCACCGGCTTCCAAGGCCTCAACCGTTACGACGACATGACCACCCTGGGGCGCGGCGGTTCCGATACCAGTGCAGTGGCCATTGCCGCTGTGATGCAC